>JAISYA010000055.1 GCA_031270205.1 Treponema sp. | reverse complement strand
ACCCAACGACTATACCGCGAAGCTCTGCCCCGCGGAGGCTCATTCATCCGCCCCGGGGCCCGCAAAAACGCCGATTTTGGGCAGGCCGACAAGGAGGGGCACGCCGATGATCATTGCGCCTAACGAAAAGGCGGCCCGTTCCAGGGGAGCCGCCACGGTCAGGGTCAGCCAAAGTTCCTTCGGCAGTTTATACAGGATCAGCGAAAAGAAATTCCCCACTGTGGCCCCGCCGATCATACCACTGAAAGCGCATAACCAGACCGCGGGGAACATGAGTCCCTTCCTGCCGCTTGAAAGCATGGTCCCGGCGAAAAGCCCCCCGGCAATGAGCGCGATAAAACCCAGGCCGTAGTAAACCAGGGGAAAAAGCGCCGCGCTGCGGCCTGTTTCCTGGGTAAACCAAATAATCGTTCCCAGGATATACACGATAATACCGCCGTTCACGATAAGGCGGCCCCTGGCGTCGACGCTGACAAGCGGCCGCCGGCCCCAGGCCGCGCAGCCCGATGTAAAGGCCGTGGTAGTCCCGATGATGAAAGTGCCCATGCCCATCCACGCCGTATGGGGCGCGATAAGGCTGCCGATAAAACCCCCGGCCGCGGAGCAGAGCGCCCCGGCGATGGGGCCGAAAAAAATCCCCGACAGGGGAGATAGTGCGGCGGTGAGTGAAAAAGTACTGCCGGTACCAAGTATCGGGATAGTCGGCAGTATATGCCCCACGGCGACTACCGCCGCCCACACCGCCATAACCGCGGGATGCAGCCTGCCCGGAACAGGCGGCGTTCGTTTGCTTTCCATTTCATTTGCCATAGACGCTTCCTTAATGTATAAAAGGCGGAACTCTCCCCCGCCCGGTAAACGCACGGCGCAAGCCGTGTTGATGAACCAATGCGGCGCATCCCCCGCGCAGGTCCTTCAGGCCCCGCTGCCGCCCCGTTTCAGAGTCAGCAGCATATCACCTAACTCGGCGGCGCTCAGGGGATCTTTTTGCAAAGGGATCTCCGCGCGCAGTTCACGGCCAAGCCGGGTAATCTGCGGCGGCAGGATACCGGCCGCCGCAAGTTCCCCAGGGCGGCTGAAAATATCCGCCGCCGTTCCGTCCATCACCGGACGCTTTTCTTTCATCACTATAACCCGCCGGGCATACTCGGCCGCCAGATACATAATATGGGTAACAAAAATAACCGTATAGCCCCCGCCGTGCAGTTCCCGCAGAATGTCCATGATGCGGCGGCTGTTCCTGAAATCCTGCCCTGCGGCGGGCTCGTCAAAAATGAGTATCTTTGATCCCATCGCCAAAACCGAAGCGATAACGACCTTTGCCCGCTCCCCCCTGCCCAGGGCAATGGGGAAACTTCCCCGTTCCTCCGCAAGCCCCACGGCGTCCAGGGCCGCTTCCACCCTGGGCTTTATCTCCGCTTCGGACAAGCCTCTGTTTCGCAGGGCAAAGGCCGCCTCATCGTATACCGTATCGGCAAAAAGCTGACGGTCCGGGTTTTGCATAACAAAGCCGATCTCGGCTGATATTGCCGATACGGACATATCCCGCGCGTTTTTTCCCCGGATAAAAATATCCCCCGTCCGGGGACGCAGGAGGCCGGTCAGATTTTTCAGGAGCGTTGTTTTTCCCGCCCCGTTCTGCCCGATAATCGCGGTAAATTCGTTATCCGCAATGGAGAGGCTGATGTCTTCAAGCGCGGACGCTCCCCCGCCGCGGCTGTCGTAGGAAAAACTCAAATGATCGATTTTGACAGCCGGAACTTCCGGGGCCTGTTTCATTATCATCCGTCTGTTATCCGCCATTCCCCAGCCATTCGATCACCGCGGCGGCGGCTTCACCCAAGCGCGCCGGAAAAAACGGCAGCCGCTCCCCCCGCTCGTCCAGATAGTGCGCCAGAGCGGACACATCCGGGGGCCTTATCCAGTTATCCCGCAGCAGTTCTCTGTCGTTGAAAATATCGCGGGGCGCGCCGCAGGCCGCGACGCTCCCGTTTTTGAGGACGCACACCCTGTCGGCAAACCCGGCGGCTTCCTCGCTGTTGTGGGTGGCCATTATCACCGCCATACGGCGCCGCTCCCGAATCCTCAGGACAAGCGAAAGAACCTCCCGCGCCCCCGCGGGGTCAAGCTGCGAAGTCGGTTCATCCAGCACCAGCACGCGGCTGGCCTGGGCCAGAGCCGCGGCTATGGCAAGGCGCTGCTTCTGCCCCCCGGAAAGCGAGGCCGGGGGCAAACCGGCGTATTCGGAAAGCCCCGTTATTTCCAGCGCCAGGGCAACCCGTTCCTCAATTTCCGCCGGGGACATCAGGAGGTTTTCCGGCCCAAAAGCCGCCTCGTCGCGGACGCTCGCGGTAAAAAGCTGGGTCTCAGGATCATCCAGCACCATCCCCACCCGGCCCGCCAGCGCGGCCATTGCCGAATCCGCGGTAACAAGGCCGTCTACCGTCACCGTTCCCGCAAGTTCCCCGCCCTGTGAGTGCGGAATACAGCCGTTAAACAGTTTGCAGAAAGTGGTCTTGCCGGCGCCGTTTTCCCCCATCACCGCCAAAAACTCCCCCTCCCCTATTTCGAGACTGATGTCTTTTAGCGCCCGCGCTCCGCTTCGGGGATAGGAATAGGAAACGTGTTCCAGCTTGATGACCACTGCATCAATTATAAACACGAATTGCCCGCGGCTGCTAGTAGGTTGATACCTTCACTTTTTTCCTTTTACTGCGTACCCTGTTTCTATGTCCTGCTTTATACACGCGGACCTTGACGCCTTCTACGCCTCGGTGGAACAGCTTGACCATAGCGAATACCGGGGCAAGCCGGTGATCGTCGGCGGACTTCCCGGCGACCGGCGGAGCGTGGTGTCAACCGCGTCCTACGAGGCGCGCGTTTTCGGCGTCCATTCGGCCATGCCCGTAGCCGAGGCGCTGAGGCTCTGCCCCCAGGGGATTTTCCTGCGGGGCAGAATGGACCGTTACCGCGAGAAATCCCGCGAGATCATGGCGGTTTTCGGCAGCTTCTCCCCCGACGTGCAACAGCTTTCCATTGACGAGGCCTTTCTGGACATTACCGGCGCCCAAGGGCTTTTCGGCCCGCCTGTGGCGCTGGCGAAAAAACTGAAAGAGCGGGTCCGCGCCGAAACGGGCCTGACCGTTTCCGTGGGCATCGCCGAAAACAAATACCTGGCGAAAATCGTTTCGGGCCTTTCCAAACCCGACGGTCTTTCGGCGCTTGAAAACGGCGGCGGGGAAGCGTTCATGCGCGCCCTGCCCGTGGGGAAAATCTGGGGCGCGGGGCCGAGGACCCGGGAACTGTTCGAAAAGCACGGCCTTACAACGGGCGAAGACCTGTACCGGCTTTCAGGAAAAGTCCTCGCCGCCATTTTCGGGGACGCCATGGGCCTCTTCCTTTACCGGGCGGTCAGGGGAGAGGCGGCTGCGGCTTTTAACGAGGAACGGGGAAGCCGTTCCATGAGCGCCGAGCGTACTTTCGCGTTTGATCTTTACGACACGTTTGCCATGGAAACGGCCCTCTTTGATATTTGCCAGGACCTTATGTGGCGGCTCCTTGACTGCCGCTGGCACAGCCGCACGGTTTCCGTCAAAATCCGCTATGGGGATTTTTCCACCGAAAGCGGCAGAAAGACGTTTGAGAATCCGGTGCGCAGTTTCAGCGAACTGTACGAGCGGCTCCTCGCCCTCTTTCAGCAAAAGTACCGAAGCGGAAGAGGCGTGCGGCTCCTCGGCGCGGGCCTTATGAACCTTGAAACACAGAGCGCCCGCCAGGGGGAACTGTTTGACGGGGGAACTCCCCAGGCTGAAAAGGAACGGCATCTTGAGGAGGCAATTCTTGAGATCAACAAAAAATTCCCCAAAGCCGCCCTGCGAAGAGGCCGTTCCTGCCTTGAGGATACCTGGCAAAAAGAATTTAACCACTAAAGCGCCACACAGCTTCGCGCCATATATATGGTATGGGCATTATGCGAAACGGGCTTTTGGCGTTAGGTGAAAAAACCAGGCGGCTGATCTTTTTTCTGCGGGAATATTTTTTCCCCGCGGACTGCGCTCTTTGCGGCGCGGCACTCATCACCATACAGGAAGCGTGGTACGGCCTGTGTGAAAGCTGCCGGAATACGATTGAGGATCAATGGGCGGAGGATCGCCTGTCAGCAAACAGCTTTTGCGATCTCTGCGGCCGGCCCCTTGTTTCCGAGCGTGAACGCTGCCTTCCATGCCGAAATGCCGAAAAACCCGCCTTTGACCGGGCGGCGGTTTTTTTCCCCTACACCGGCAAATACCGCCGGCTCCTCAACGCGTACAAATTCGGCAAAAACCTCGCCCTGGGCAATTTTTTCGCGGAGAAGATTCAGGACGCACTGGCAAACGCTTTAGCGTTTGAGTATGTTTCCCCGGAGACGGTCATTGTCCCGGTTCCTCCCCGGCCGGGCAAAATACGGAAAACCGGCTGGGATCAGGTTGAGTATCTGGTAACACTGCTCGAAAAAGGCGGCATAAAAGTTTCCCGCTGCCTCAAACGGCTGCCCTCTAAAATCCAGAAAGCGCTTAACCGCGCGGAGCGGAAAACAAACCTGCGGGGACGCATCATCCTGAAAGGCGCGCCGCCCCAAACAGTGATCCTCATCGACGATGTGATGACCACCGGTTCTACCCTGGATGTCTGCGCCGCCGTTTTGAAGAAAGGGGGCACGAAAAAAGTGTACGGAATTTGCCTGTTTTACGACTAGGAATTGCTACGAATTAAAACGGGAATTGCCGCGCAGTAATCCGCGCAGATTCCGGTCACGGGTGGCAAAAAGCAGCGCTATTCCCAGCGCGGCGAAGATCAAGGTGTTGACGGCAAGGGGTATCCCGTAAGAGATGAGGCGGCCCCTGCCGGCAAAAATGGCCAACAGGCGCGGGGAGAGCACGCGCACGGGGATGACGGCGAGGCCGGAGAGGAGTGAAAGTTTCAGAGTGTAGACCAGGGCGGAACCGAGATCGCGGCCAACGGCGATGTTGGGATTCTTTTTGAGGAAGGCGAGCAGCAGCGCGGTGTTTATGACGCTCGCAAGGGACAGGGACAGGGCGATGCCCGCGCCGCGGAGGGGGCGGACCAATATGAGCGCCAGGCACATATTCGCCGCGAACGCAATGATGCCCGCAAGCGTGGGAGAGCGGGAATCGCTTTGCGCGTAGAAAGCGGGGGCGAGAATGCGGCTCAGGGCGATGAAAAAAAGGCCGGGCATGTGGAATGTAAAGGCCGAGAGCGTCAGGGCCACCGAAGTTTCGTCGAAGCTGCGGTTCTGGAAAAGGAGGCGGATTAAAAGCTCCCCCTGGGCGAGGGAAAAAAAAGTAATAGGGATCGTAATAAGGGCGATAATGTCCATCGCCGCAATCAGGCGCTCGTTGTAAATATCCCAGCGGGATGTTTTCGCGTATTCGGCAAGGTTGGGGAGCAGCACGGTTCCGATTGAGACGGCGAATACGCCGAGGATCAGTTCCTGGAGCCGCAGGGAATACTGGAGGCTTGAAACAACGCCTTCTCCGGCGTTACCCGCGAGCGCGGTGGAGACCAGATCGTTGAGCTGGTAGGCGGCCATTCCGATAATCGTCGGCCCGATGAGCCGGAGTACTTTGCGGGTACCGGGATTGGTGACGGCGCGCCTGATGCCGGTAAAAAAGAACCGCTGCCCCTGTTTGAGCACAAAGGGAAATTGAATCGCCGCCTCAAGGAAGCCCCCGATGAGGATACCCAGGGCCATGGCCCGCGCGGGGTTTTCGGTAAAGGGACTGAGGCCGTAAGCGCAGAGGATGGTAACGATATTCAGCACAATCGGGGCAAGGCCCGAAGGGGCAAAAATGTGGAGGCTGTTCAAAATTCCCTGAAACAGGGCGGCGAGGGAGATAAACCCGAGGAAGGGGAACATGATCCTCGTGAGAAGTACGGTTTCATCAAACGCTTCCATGCCGAACAGGGGGATGACGAGCGGGGCGGCAAGTATGCCCGCCATGACGGCAAGGGTCACCAAAAAAGTGAGGAGGGTGAAAACCGCGGAGAGGAACTCCCGGTTTTTTTTCAGATCGTTTTTAAGGAGATATTCCTTGAAGGTGGGAATGAACGCCACCGAAATGGAGCCTTCGGCAAAAAGGCGGCGGAACAGGTTGGGAAGCATGAATGCCACTGAAAAAGCGTCCGACAGGGCGCTCGTACCGAGAAGGCTTGCTTTTGCCATTTCGCGGAGCAGACCGAGAACGCGAGAAATCAACGTGAGGAGGGACAGGGTTGATCCGTGACGGACCATGGAACGGGCGGAAGCGGCTTCTTGATGATCCTCGCTCAAGTGTTTCCTGCCATTTTTGCCTTGAGCTGCGAAAGGGCCGCCTCGGCGGAGGCTTCTCGCTCCAGGCCGCTGAACAGGCGCTCATTGGCGGCCTTTTCCTCCTCGCCGCCGAGACGCCCCGTTGCCATTAAAAGTTCCTGTTCAAGCAAATCAGGGTCGACGCTCCGTTCCCGCGCGGCAAGCAGCGGTAACTGGCGGCGCATTTCCGCAATTTGGGACCGTAACTCGCCAATCTCCATGCTTAACCGCCCCTGTTTGTCTTTGAGAAGCGCAAGCTCTTTTTCCGCGGCCGCCGCGAGATCAAGGTCTCTGTGCCGGGCCAGTTCCACCCGGCTTTTCCACTTGCCCAATTCCGCGTCAACATCCCGCGCCTGTTTTTCGGTCAGTTTTAAGGCAGCGGCATAGCCGAGGATATACTCTTTCGCGGCCGCCGCCGCCATTCCGCTTAAATCGGCGGGATTCCGCACGCTGCCGGGCTGTTCCATACCGGGTGTTTCCATATCAGGCTGTGCCCTTTCCGCCGATAGCGACGGCCCGCATGAGGTTTTCCGCGGCGAAGCGGAGGTCCCGCTTGCTGTCCCGTATCATGGCGTCAAGGCCGTTTTGGCCGCAGGAGATGGATACCGCGTAGTCAAAGGCGGCAAGCAGATTCGCCGGATCGCCTCCCAGCGCGCCGGAGATCAGCGCGACGGGAATCCCCGCCTTGCGGCCTTCGCGGGCAACCACCGAGCAGAGTTTGCCCCCGCTCGTCTGGCCGTCGGTCATGCCCTCGCCGGTTATGATTAAGCCGGTTCCCTCAAGACATCTGAAAAAGCCCGCGTATTGCATCACCAGCATCGCCCCTGATTCCATAACCGCGCCAAGGCAGATCCGCAGGGCCGCCCCGACCCCGCCGGCCGCCCCGTCTCCGGGCCGCTCCAGATCCGAAGCAAGGCCCGCCCTGATCCACGCCTCGCCCAGCCGGGCAAGCCCCGCGTCAAGGATTTTCACCATCTCGGGCGTCGCTCCCTTTTGCGGGCCGAATACGGCCGAAGCGCCCGTTGGTCCCAGGAGGGGATTGGTTACGTCGCAGGCCACTTTTATCGAGACGTTTTTGAGCCGCTTGTCGGCCCCCCCGCAGTCCACCGAGGCGATTTTCGCCAGCGCTTCACCGCCCTGGCCTGCGGGCCGTCCCTGGTCATCCAAAACCCTGAAGCCGAGGGCGCTGATCATGCCGACGCCGCCGTCATTGGTGGCGCTTCCGCCTATCCCGATGATGAGTTCCTCCGCGCCTGTATCCAGGGCCGCCGCGATAAGTTCGCCGGTTCCATAGCTCGTGGCCTTCATGGGGTTGAGCTTGTCCCGCCCGGCAAGTTCTATGCCCGACGCGCTGGCCATGTCAAGAACCGCGACCCGGCCGCCCTCAATAAGGCCGAATTCGGTTTCAATTCTGCCGCCCAGGGGGCCGGTAACCGAAGCATTTACAAAGCGGCCGCCCGCGGCCTGCGTTACCGCCCGCGCCGTCCCTTCCCCGCCGTCCGCCAGGGGGACTTTGTAAACCTCCGCGTCCTTGCGGGCCCGCAAGATTCCCGCCTCAATAAGCGCGCAAACCTCAGGCGCGCTCATATTTCCCTTAAAAGAATCCGGCGCCACCATAATTTTCATGTGTGTCTCCCGAATACCAATGTACGCGCGTGACCGGATATATTCAAGACATCGTTTTCCAGCTACCCTGCGGGGCATCGGCGTTTGCTTTTTTGATTGGCACATACGGTGCGGCGCTATAAGCGCGGGCCGCGCGGGAAACACCCGCCACAGGCCGCGCACAGGCGCTGGTATCCGCGGTATCCCTTTCCCTGCGCTGATCCCGCCCTGTTCCGCCTTGCCGCAAGGGCGATTAATCCCTTTCAATACAGCCTATGTCGATTCTGCAACATAGCCTATGTCGATCCCGCAACATAGCCTATGTCGATCCATCCACATAGCCTATGTCGATCCCGCAACATAGCTTATGTCGATCCCGCAACATAGGCTATGTCGATCCATCCACATAGCTTATATCGATCCATCCACATAGCTTATGTCGATCCCGCAACATAGCCTATGTCGATCCCACAACATAGGCTATATCGATCCACCCACATAGCCTATGTCGACCCCGCAACATAGGCTATATCGATCCATCCATATAGCCTATGTCGACCCCACAACATAGGCTATGTCGATCCATCCACATAGCCTATGTCGACCCCGCAACATAGGCTATGTCGATCCATCCACATAGCCTATGTCGATCCCGCAACATAGCCTATGTCGATCCCGCAACATAGCTTATGTCGATCCCGCAACATAGGCTATGTCGATCCATCCACATAGCTTATGTCGACCCCGCAACATAGCTTATGTCGATCCCACAACATAGCTTATGTCGACCCCACAACATAGCTTATGTCGACCCCACAACATAACTTATGTCGATCCCGCAATATAGCTTATATCAATGGGGAACTATCAGCGGTCCGCGGATACATTTCTGGGTATGGTAGTGGTGCATGGATTGCAAGTAAACGCCGATGCCCTGTTATAGAACGCCTTCCAAAACAGGAATAAACAGGGTACAATCGCGGTAACACAGGAGGAGACAACGATGATAATAGCCTGCGGCGAAGCCTTGATCGACATGGTTCCCCAAAATTCCGGTGGCGCAGAGGTGTTCTGTCCCGTCCCCGGAGGAAGCCCCTACAATACCGCCATCGCCGCGGCCAGGGCGGGCGCCGGGGTGCAGTTCATCGGCAGGCTTTCGAAAGATTTTTTTGGCGAAGCCCTGATCCGGCGGCTCAGGGACAATCGTGTCGGCACGGATATGATTATCCGCGCCGATGAACACAGCGCCCTGGCCTTTGTCAAACTGGGAAAAGACAGGGAGCCTGAGTATCTTTTTTATACCGAGGGCGCCGCGGATCGCTCGTTTTCCATACAGGATATTCCCGCGTCGTTTCCGGCCGGCTCCCGCTGCCTGGTTTTCGGTTCCATCGCAATGACCATGGAGCCGGTAGCGACCGCCATCGAAACACTGGCGCTGCGCGCCAAAGAAGCGGGTAACATCGTTGTTTCGTTTGATCCCAACATCAGGCCCTTTATGATCCATGACCGGGAAGCGTATATAAAACGTTTTGAAAAATGGGCTGCCGCTTCCACCATCGTAAAAATTTCCGCCGCGGATTTTGAATTTATCTGCCCCGGAATGGATTTGCAAACGGCGCTGAAAAAAGTGCTGGCCCTGGGTCCCCGTCTGGTTATAAGCACACTGGGCGCAGGCGGCGCAATGGCCCTGCTTCGTTCCGGCAACGGCGGCCTTGTTGAAGCGAGGGCGCCGGTGGTCAATCTGCCCGTTGCGGACACTATCGGCGCGGGGGATACTTTTCACGGGGCCTTTCTTTCCCGCCTGGAAACGCGGAATAAAATGTCCGGGGAAAAAATCGCCGCCCTTGACGCGGAGGAACTTCGCGAGACCCTCTTTTTTGCCAACAAGGCCGCTTCCATTGTCTGTTCCCGCCGGGGCGCCGATCCGCCGAATCTGGAAGAGATAGAAAAGCTGCCGTTATAATCCGGCAAACGCTCCGCCGATGCCCTGCGCCCGCCTTTTCCCCTTTATTAAAACAGCCGTTCGGGGTATACTAAACCGGTAAAGGGCAAATTTTATGGAAGACGGTATACTTGTTGAGTGGGATAACCGGTATTCGGTAGGCATTCAGTTGATAGACGAGCAGCACAAAAAGCTCATTGAGATGACCAATACGCTGTATAAGGGCTGCCTTGAGGGGGACGAAGCGGCCCGTTCCTACTTTATGGAAACAATCCGCGAAACGGTGGACTATGTAAAATACCATTTTTCGGCGGAAGAAAAGCTGCTGGGAAACATTAAGTACCCCGAATTCGCGGAACACAAGCGGGAACACGAAGGTTTTGTAAAAAAGATACTGGAGGATGTTGAGACATTCCAGAACGGCAAGAAATTCGTGCCCAATGTGTTCGTCCGCTTTCTCAAAGACTGGGTACTCACCCACATCGCCGTGCAGGACAAAAAGTACGCCCAATATATTCTCAACCTCAAGAAGCAGGGTCTCCTCGGCGGCCGAATCGCCGGCGCATGACAAGGCGGGCTTTCCGTAAGCGGGCTATAACTGCCCGAAATTCATCAGTACCTGGCGCAGGCGCTGTTCGAGCAGGTTGAACGAGAAAAACCTGCGGGCCAGCTCAAAGTTGCGCTCCGCCAGGATCTGCGCCGTTTCGGGAGACTCAAGCAGGGAGCGGATCGTGTCCACCGTATCGTTCGTAACGTAGTTTTCCATTATCACCACGTCGAAATCCAGCGGCTCAATGTCCTGCTGGAAAATCGAGTAACGGTTGACCAGTATCGGCTTCTTGAACCAGAGCGCCTCAAGGAAGGCGTTGCCGAAACCTTCGTAGCTTGAAGGATAGGTGACAAAATCCGCGTTCAGGTAACAGTCGTTCAGGCTGTACTTTTTCCGCCCTGTTTCGGTCAGGCCCCGCTCCGCGCCGATAATGTCCGGCCTGATGATCACCTCCACGCCCATGAGCGCGGCGTAATCCATCGTCCGCTGGTAGTAGTCCGATCCCTCATCCCGCTCCTGGTGGCTGATGAGCAGCTTTGCCGGCTTTGGCGGCAAATTGCCTGTGGCGTCCTGTAAGCGGCTCACGAGTTCTATGGCGTGTTCAATCCCCTTGCGGGCGACTATACGGGTGGGCTGCAGCAACAGGGCCTCGCCTTCACCGACGCCCAGGTCTTTGCGCATGCCGCGGGCGTAGTCGTCCATTTGGGGCGGCGCGGCGTCAAAGTCGTACACATTGGGGATGATAATCGAGGAAAGGCCGCAGCGGAAAGAAAGCTGCTGGCGGGCCTCGGAGTTGATGACCACATGGTTGATGCTGTGCAGGCGCGGGGGAAAGGACATGGAAAGATAATCCGCCACGCAGTTTACCGAGAAGCGCTGCCGTTCCCAGGCAAAGTCGTGGTGGTGGGCGATGACGGGGATTCCCTTTTCCGCGATAAACTCCGTCAGGGCCAGGCCCAGGGGAATGTTCATCGGGATAGTCAGGGCGTTTTCGGTAATGAGCAGGTCAATCCTGAACTGCCCCACAAAATCGTAAAGCGCCGTCTTCAGCTTGAAACGCACAGCCTGTATTTTGCCGGAAAGATCCTCATCCCGCACGGTGATGCCGAAGCAGCGGTCCTGAATCGCCTGAATTGCCGGATGCGCGAAAAAAGCCTCTTCCACCACCATGGACCTGTCCGCGTCCCAGTCGGAAAGGCCGGAAAAAAAGAAGCACTCATAGCCGATGCGTTCCAGCACCTGCCGCCACTTGATCGTTTCAAGAGAGACGCCGTCGTTTCCCTTGAAGCGGGTCGAGACAAAACCGATACGGTGTATGGGGCTTGATTTAGTCAAATACATAGGCTACCGCGTACACAGCCGCATAAGCTGGATAAAATAGTTGATTTTCCGGTAATCGTCGGTCATCCGCTGGATAAGGGGCGATTTGGAAACCGAATTGAGCTCACGCCAGTTGTGAAGCAGCTCCGGGCGGCTTTTCTGTCCGTCTTCTATCAGCACTTTCAGGTACTTGCCGATGACGATGAACCTCTGGGCGGCGGTGTTGATCATTTCCAGGGCCTGCTCGTTGTTGTTGCCGACGATACTGTTGATATAGCGGGCCTGGGTTTTGTCCCGGTCCACCCGCATGACCGCCGCCTTCAGGCGGGCGCCGTCGTCACCGTCTTCGGCGAGCCGTTCGTCCAGCGCTTTTATGGGGGCGGAGGCATCCAGCAGCTGGTACAGGGCCTCGGACATTTCCCTGGATATGCCGTTATTCGTCCACTGGCCGCGGATCAACAGAATGTCGCAGAGTTCCCGGATTTCTTTTTCAAGGTAATCTTCAAGAAAAGCGCTCAGATAGTTCAGGCCTTCGGCGTAGACAAAGTCTTCAAGGTCGCGCTTGCGCAGCACTTCCCCCTTCGCGGTATTGTAATTTTCAAGCCGGACCAGCCCGGCGTTGTCAAAGACACGTTTGGTCAGGGTATCGATCTGACTGTGCTTCTGGACAAACTTGATTTTCCCGATGTTTTCCCGCGCCTCTTCCTCACGCGCCTCAAGCCAGGCCTCCCCGATATGCTCGTCGGGGGTTTGCGGCTTCCACTCCCACACCGGGTTTTTGCCGACATAGCGGACGATAAGTTCGAGTATCTTCGACTGGTGCAGTTCCTGCAGGTTTACGAGCATTGCGGCGAAATGGACCGGCTTTACTATCTCCGCTCCGGCGCAGATTTTCAGCAGGTCAAGCAGGGATTTCCAGTCCCCTTCGGGAGGCAAAGAATGGGAAACCGCGAGAAATTCGCCCAGGTCCTTGATGATAATGCCCGCGCTTACGGCTGAGAAATTCGGTTCAGCGGTAAAATTGCCCCCGGTAAAGTTCGGGTCGAATTTTTTCAGAAAGCCGGGAAAATTAAAGTTGGCCAGTCCGGAGAGCGCCGCGGCGAGGTTGTAACAGCGGTTTACCGCGCTTATCCGGCGCTCGTCAAAGGCGGCGCGCAGCCGGCCAATATCAGCCTCTATTTGGGCGGTCAGCTCCGCCGGGGCGGTCGTTTGGGACCGCTCCTCAATGGACTCGGGGCTGAGCCGCCCGGCCGTATCAAGAATCAATTTATCCATGGAGGCGGTCAGGATCATCTGTCTCAGCCGGGTCATTTTTTCCTCTTCGCGGCTGAAGGTCCTGAACGCGAACAGTATCCTGAATACCTTGTAAAAGAAGGCGGCCATCAGAGGATCGGCCTCGCCGGTTTTCGCCCTGAAAAACTTCGCGTGCCTGTTCTGCCCCAGCTCTTTAAGGGTCTGTTTAAGGAATATTTTCATGTCGTCGGCCTCATCGCCGTCCCCGGAGAAAAAGGAAAATACCCTGTCCATTAAATCTTCCGCCATAGTATCAATCCTCTTGGATTCACTGTAGCCGGTTACGCATTTTTTTTCAAGCGAGCCTGTTCCAAAACCCGGAGTAACGCGGCGGAAAAAACCACGGACCACGGACGGAATAGCGTATCGAAGTACAAGTCTACGTGCTCAATGGTTAACTCCTGGTGTTTCCTGTGTCAATATGACACGGCTCAAAAAAAATCCCCGCCGCAGAGGGCGGGGAATTAAACCCCAGGGGATTAAAGAGAAAAATCGCACAAAGGACGCAGCCCAGCTACGGTTTTTCGTAGCCCGAGCCGCCTACTGGCCCAGTCTGCCGTAAGGCAGAAAAGCATATACGGTCCTGTAGTGCGCCGTATTTTTTACTTTATAGCTTAAACGCAAGTCCCACCCGCATCACTGGGTAACCAATTTCCACTATCGCGCCAATGTTTTTGGTGAAATAAAAATGCGCCCCAACTTGAACACCGTAACCAATTCCTCCATAATTATATGCTACTGGACTATAACCAGAACCATAAGCGGAACCTAATTTATAATCCATCCAGAACGCATTGTAACCAAGGGATAAACCGGTATAGAAATCCAGCCAACTGATGTCGAAGCCCCAATGCCAGTTAGCCCGTGTTAAAATTGCCAGATAGTTAAATGTATAATCTACACTATAACTACCAGCTCCGATACTGTATCCATTCTGCCAAAAGGTAACCCCACCGCCAACCGAAAGGGGAACCTTTGGAAGGGCATATTCCGCCTGAACAAAGAGTGGGGGAATTTTCAAAGTCCCGGGAAAACCAATTCCTATACCAAGACCCGCATCAATAAGGATATCTCCCTCTGAGACCGGCGGTGGATAACTCATAATGTCAAAAGCAAAGACTGAACCGCCAAAACACACAACCAAAAGAAACAAGCCAACCAACCTTTTCATACAATCCTCCGAAAAAATAAATTTCCAATTATATACTCAGGGGACGATCCCGCGCCCTGACAGGGCGCGGCCTTGACAGACCGCAGGATCCTTACCCGTTACGGGTTCCCCCTTGTACCCCAATTCCCACCGCGACGCGGCGGCTTTCGGCAATCGCCCTTCGGTTGATCACCGACTACAAACAACATAGATTGTTTTTTTTTTTTTGTCAACAATAATGTTATAGAAAACACAAAAAATCGCGGCTCCCATAAGAGTGGTACGCTCACCCGTCGCCGGAGAGCGTGCGGGGAGCGCTTTATTCTTTTACAAAGGGAAATTCGAAAAACCCGCGAAGAACAGGAGGAAAAGAAGGAAAATTAAGGAGGGAATTCCGGTTTTTTATTCGTAAAATCCGGCTGGAACGGGTTTAGGGTACGCAAATTGGGGCAAGGACACGGTAAAAAGGGGAATTGCGGCGGGAAAACATGAAAAAAGCGGGAAATGTTGTTCGTTTTTTGAACAACTTGCGGAATTGGGTTGTCCGTGCGGTCCAGGGAACCTTTGGTAATGGTCCGTGGTTTTTCCGCTTTTCCATTTCTATGCGCTTGTCCCTGGGGATTTCCCCGTAACAGGTGATTTTTTTTCTTTCTTTTGGTATATTTGAATCAACGCAGGAGGAATTAAATGATTGAACTGTACGATTCAGGAGCCTATCTTGTCCGGGGTTCTGAAATTATAAAAGACGACGCCGGGGCGGGGGCCAAACTGGGACGCCTGGGCGTATCCGTTTCCAAAGAAGATGCCCGGAAGGGCGCCATTGCCCACGGGATTTTATCGAGCCATAACAGCGGGGACGAACGGAACCTGCGGCTTACATTCGATTCGCTCACTTCCCATGACATCACCTATGTGGGCATAGTGCAGACCGCCAGGGCCAGCGGCATGAAGCGCTTCCCCATGCCCTACGTGCTAACCAACTGCCACAACAGTCTCTGCGCCGTAGGAGGGACGATCAATCAGGACGACCACGTATTCGCCCTGTCCGCGGCAAAAAAGTACGGCGGCGTGTACGTGCCGTCCCAGTTGGCGGTAATCCACACCTACAACCGCGAAATGATGGCCGGCTGCGGCAAGATGATCCTCGGCTCGGACAGCCACACCCGCTACGGGGCGCTGGGAACCATGGCCGTTGGCGAGGGCGGCGGCGAGCTTGCCAAGCAGCTGGTGGGCAGAACTTACGACATCGCTTATCCGCAGATAGTGGCGGTTTATTTAAGCGGGGAAGTCGCGAAAGGCGTCGGCCCCCACGATGTGGCGCTGGCGATAATCGCCGCGGTGTTCAAAAACGGTTATGTGAAAAACAAGGTGATGGAATTCGTCGGCGACGGCGTGGCAAAACTGTCCGTGGATTTCCGTAACGGCATTGACGTGATGACTACCGAAACCACCTGCTGGACCTCGATCTGGCAGACCGACGCCGCAGTAAAGGATTATCTTGAGGCCCGCGGGCGTCCCGCTGATTACCGGGAACTTAAACCCGCCGAAACTGCCTATTACGACGGCCTTGTATATGTGGACCTCTCAAAGATCGAGCCTTGTATCGCCCTGCCGTTTCATCCGAGTAATGTATTTACCATTAAAGAGCTGCAGCAAAACGCCGGGGACATTTTGGCGAAGGTTGAGGAAGACGGCCTCAAGACACTGGGCGCGCCGGGGCTTAAACTCGGCCTTGCGGAAAAGTACCGCGGCGGCGGGGTCTGGGCGGAGCAGGCGGTAATTGCGGGCTGCTCCGGCGGCATATTCGAAAACATCATGGCCGCGGCGGATATCCTCAAAGGGGGATCTATCGGCAACGGCAACTTTACCTTAAGCGTGTACCCCGAAAGCCAGCCCACCTGGCTGGAACTGGTGCGGAACGGCGCGGCGGAGCGTCTTATGAGCGCCGGCGCGCTGATTCGGGAAGCCTTCTGCGGTCCCTGTTTCGGCGCGGGGGATACTCCGGCCAACGGTGAGCTTTCGCTGCGCCACATTACCCGCAATTTCCCCAACCGGGAAGGCTCAAGGCCCGGCGAGGGGCAGATCGCGTCTGTGGCTTTGATGGACGCCCGTTCTATCGCCGCGACCGCTCTTAACGGCGGCAGGATAACCGCCGCCACCGAAATTGACGCGCCCTGCGGCAAATACAAATTCTTTTTTGACCGGGGCGTGTACGACAAGCGGGTGTACGACGGAACCGGCAATCCATTGGGCGAAACCGAACTGGTTTTCGGCCCCAATATCAAGGACTGGCCCAGGATGCCCGCCCTGCCGGATAATCTGCTCGTCAAAATCGTGAGCTATATCTCCGATCCGGTAACCACTACCGACGAGCTTATTCCCTCAGGGGAAACCGCGTCATACCGCTCAAACCCCCTGCGGCTTGCCGAGTTTACGTTAAGCCGAAAAGATCCCGGCTATGTGAAACGGGCAAAGGAAGTGCAGGGCTTTGAGGAAGAACGCCGCAAAGGAATCGAGGCGGCCGGGATTGACGCGGCGCTGAAAAAAATACGGGGCATTTCGGAATTCGCCGCCCTGGAACTTTCGGCCCTGGGCATAGGCAGCGCCATTTTTGCCCGCAAGCCCGGCGACGGTTCCGCGCGGGAGCAGGCGGCGTCCTGCCAGCGGGTACTCGGCGCTTCGGCGAACCTCGCCCTGGAATACGCAACCAGGCGTTACCGCTCGAACCTGATCAACTGGGGAATACTCCCTTTCCTGGTCAGGGATGAAAAAGCTTTTGAGCCGGGCGATTACGTGTTTTTCCCGAACATTAAAAAAGCGGTGGAGGAAAAAACGGAAAACATTCGTATCTTTGTGATTGGCGGCGGCATCAGCGAAACAAGCGCCGCGTTAGGCGAACTTACCGATACCGAGCGGCAGATACTGATAGACGGCTGCCTTATCAACTATTACGCCCGCTCTTCCGAACAAGATTAGCTTGACGCGCACATGTCCCAGCTAATTCTGCTGAACATCCCGCTCACCCTTTTGGCGGGCGGGGCGTTTGGCCTTGTTTTCATTTTTCTGAAAATTCCCAACGGGCTGCGGATCGGCGCGATGTTCGGCTCCGCCCTGTTGAGTGTTTTTTTTAACGCGGCCTATATGCCTTCGCCTACCAGATTTTTTGTGCAGATTATCGCCGGCGCGCTGATCGGCTGTTCCATGGAAAAAAGCGATATAAAATCCCTGCCCCTGGTGATAAAGCCCACGATCATCATGCTCCTTAGCTTCCTCACGCTGAACATCGGCATCGGGACTCTTATTCACTTCATAAGCCCCATAGACCTCATGACCGCCCTGATGTGCGTCATTCCCGGCGGCATTACCGACGCGCCCATTGTCGCCGCCGCCATGGGCGCGGACGCTCCCAAAGTCGCCCTTGCCCAGCTTTCCCGCTACATTTTGGGGGTGGGCGTTTTTCCCCCCATGATCTTCGCGTATGACAACATGCGCGTCAAAGCGGAAGAACGAAAAAAAACCGCCGAATCCCGGGCCGGATTGCCGATGGCGGGGGGCGGCGCCGTAAAGGCCGCTCCTTCGCAGGGCATGAAGCGGATAAAGTCAAGCGTAAAGTCGCCCGCAGCCTTTATCTGCACCATGGCCGCAGCTGTGGCCGCGGGTTTTGCCGGCGATTTGAGCGGCATTCCGGCGGGGAGTTTTTTGTTTTCCCTTGTCGCGGCGCTGATTTTGCGGCTTGCGTTTGATTTTGCCTACCTTCCCCCCTGGGTAAAGAAAATCGCCCTCCTCGTGAGCGGATGCTATATCGGCAGCGCCATAAGTATGGACGACGTAATCGGATTCAGGTTTCTTGCCCTGCCTGTCGTTTCAATTCTCGCGGGGTATATCATCAACTGTTTTGTTACGGGAAAAATCCTCAGCCGTACCTGCGGTTTTACCCGGAAAGAGGGAATGTTGATAACCACCCCGGCGGGCGCTTCTGACATTGCCCTGAGTTCCGCGGATATTGGCGTGGAAAACACGGCGGTCATCATCATCCAGATTTTCCGCGCGGTGATTGCCATGGCGCTTTTTCCCCAGATCATCAATTTTTTGGTGTTTATTTTCGGCTGAGGAGGCATTGATGGAAATCAGAACCGGTTTTCCGTTTCGGGGAAAGGACCTTGATGATCTTCGCGCCTTTCTGGCGCATAACGGCCTGAAATACGATGAACGGGTGGGTTTTTCCATCTGCCTCGTGGAAAATGAACGGATCGCCGCGGCCGGATCGCTGGACGGCAATGTACTCAAGTGTATCGCTGTATCAAAAGATTTTCAGGAAAGGGGCCTTGCCGCGGGAATTGTAAGCGGCCTTATTCAGGAAGCGGCCCGAGGCGGGATCTTTCACCTTTTCCTTTTTACCAGGCCGGAAAACGAGCCGCTTTTCAGCAGCCTTGGTTTCTACACAATAGCGAAAACAGACGAAGTGATGTTAATGGAAAACGAGAAAAACGGCATTACCAATTTTGTGGCTTCCCTGCAAAACCGAAACACTAAAATGACGGCTAACGGAGCCGGAGGCAAAACCGGCGCCATTATTATGAACTGCAATCCCTTCACCAATGGTCATCAATACCTTATCGAAAGCGCCGCCAAACAATGCGCCCTTTTACATATCTTTGTGGTTTCTGAAAACAAAAGCGCCTTCCCCGCTGATGTCCGTTACCGGCTGGTCAGGGCGGGAACTTCCCATATTCCCAACGCGCTGGTCCATCCTACCGGTCCCTATCTTATCTCCGCCGCGACCTTTCCGGATTATTTTCTCAAAGACAGCGTATCGCCCTGCAATATAAACATGACTCTTGACCTGGCAATCTTCGCGGAACATTTCGCAAAACCCATGGGTATCAGATGCCGCTTTGTGGGGACGGAGCCTTTTGATCAGCTAACGGCGGCATATAACCGCAGGATGCGGGAATTCCTTCCGCGTTACGGTATTGAGGTGATTGAAATTGAGCGCCTCGCAAGCGGGGGAAAAGCGGTCAGCGCGAGCCGTGTGCGGGAACTGCTTGCCGAAGGCAAAACGGCGGAAATACGGGAACTGGTTCCCCCGGCGACTTTTGGGTATTTGACACGTTCGGGAACTGAAGTTTTGGAAAAGCCTCTACCGGCAGGGAATAAAAAGCGATGAAAGAAACCGGAGACAACAGCGGATTTTTCACCGGCGCGGCGCGGGTTTCCCTGGAAGACGTATTAAACTTTCGGGAAGCAAAGGCGCAAAAGCAAAAAAAGCTGCTTGCCGAATACGCCGTCCCCCTGCTCTGCCTGGGGCTTAACATGCCCGGCGAATACAAGCGCTTTCCCCTGGCGGCCCGTTCCTTCCGCGAAGAATTAAAGGTTGTCCGTTTAAGCCTTGCCGCGGAACACGCCGCTATCGTCCATGAGGAAACCTTTGAGGCCGCCGGCGGGTATGCCGCTTTTATCGCGGCCGGGCATCCGCCTGAAAAACTCAAGGAAATATCAGTCAGGATAGAAGACAGTCATCCTTTGGGGAGGCTTTTTGATATCGACGTACTGCGGCAGAACGGTGAAAAAATTTCGCGTAATAATTTCGGAGCGCGGGGACGGTCCTGCCTTATTTGTGGGGGCGGCGCTTTTGCCTGCGGGCGGAGCCGGGCGCACAGCGCGGAAGAACTGCGAAACGCCGCGGCGGGCATTATGGCGGCCTTCCAGCGGGAACGTCTCGCGGATTTAACTGCCGCTGCCGCGCTCAAAGCCCTCATCGGCGAGGCCGCGGTTACCCCAAAGCCGGGACTGGTGGACCGGATGAACAACGGCGCCCACAGGGACATGGACTTTTTTTCCTTTATCGATTCGACGGCGGCAATTATTCCCTGTTTCCGCAGCTGCGCCGTGGCGGGCTTTAACGCGGCAAAAGTCCCCCCGGAAAAAATGATCGCCCTGCCGCTTTCCGATCCCGCCCACCCCGCGGCGCTGTTCAATTCCCTCAGGTCCGGCGGAAAAATTGCCGAACTTGCGATGCTGGAAGCCACGGGCGGCGCAAACACCCACCGGGGCCTTATTTTTTCCATCGGCCTTGCGAGCGCGGCTTTCGGCGTTTTTTTTCGCCACAGCGAACAAATCGCCGCCGAAGCAATTCTCGATTTTATCGCCTCCATGACATGCCGCGTAACGGATGATTTTTCCGGCGGGGAACTTTCACACGGGGAACTTGTTCACAGGCGTTACGGGATCGGCGGGGTCAGGGAAGAGGCCGCGCGGGGTTTTCCGGCTGTCCGGAACGCCCTGCCCCTGCTGCGCCAAAACCTCAAGGCCGGCTATGGTCTGAACGACGCCGCGCTTGCGGTCTTTCTGCGTTTACTCATCTCCGTTACCGATACCAATATCATCCACCGCTCCAACCCAGAAACCCTTTTGGAAATTCAAAAAAACGCCGCGGCCTTTCTCGCGTCAAATCCCCATCAGGCGGAACTGGCCGAATACACGGCGGAACTGGACAGGGAATTCATCTCGAAAAACATCAGTCCCGGCGGCTGCGCGGATATTCTCGCTCTGACGCTTTTTTTGCATTGGCTTTGCGCGTAACGCCTTGATTGGTCTGGCAGTTTGCTGCGCTTCGCGCATTATAATCCAAAAATCGCCTTCAGGCGATTTTTTATCCTGCAAACCGCCAGGCTGCTTTAGCAGCAAGCGCAACAGGCTGCCAGAGGGAAGAGGGGAAGAATGACCACGGGCCGCACGGAAGAGGTAGTTGACGAGTCCGCAAAGGGAGCTTAGACTCTTTCCTTAGAGGTTTACTTGGAGGAAGGCATAACCATTGTGCTTGACAGCGGGGAACTGTTGTCGGGTATCTGCGGCGTGAATGACGGAAACCTGAAGGTTATTGAAGGCTCCCTGGGGGGGCGGATAGCCGCCAGGGGGAACGAGATCCGTTTTGAAGGGGCCGAGGCCGGTGTCCGGTGTTTTAAGACCATGATTGACAGCCTTATCGCGGCGGTTCAGGAAGGGGAAATCCCTTCGCCGGAGTACGTCGAGGCGTTGGCGGAAGCCCTGATCCCCGGCGGGAATGAACCGGTCTTCCGGCCGGCCGAAGGCGCGCCCCAGGGGGGCGGTCCCTTCCGGGACGCGATGATACAGATACCCCACGGTTTTCACCGGGTCTATCCCCGAAGCAAAAACCAGGCGGCCTATATTCAGGGCATGCGTTCCCGCGACATCAGTTTTTGCGTGGGCCCCGCGGGGACGGGAAAGACCTACCTTGCAATCGCCGAGGCCCTGCGGCTGGTACTCGCCAAAAAGGCGCGGAAACTGGTGCTCACCCGGCCGGTGGTGGAGGCCGGCGAAAATCTGGGCTTCCTGCCCGGAGACTTAACGCAGAAAATCAATCCTTACTTACGGCCCCTCTACGACGCAATGGAATCCCTCATTCCTTTTGAAGTGATCCGCCGCATGGAGGAAACCAGGGCGATAGAAATCGCCCCGCTGGCCTATATGCGGGGCCGGAGCCTTAACGACTGCGTGGTGATTCTGGACGAGGCCCAAAACACCACCAAAGAGCAGATGAAGATGTTCCTGACGAGAATCGGCCAGGGCGCGCGGGCGGTGGTCACCGGGGACGCCACCCAGATAGACCTGCCCCGCAAAACGGATTCGGGGCTGCTCCACGCCGTGGAGATTCTCAGGGCGGTGGAGGGGATTTATTTCGCCTTTCTCCATACCGCCGATGTGGTGCGGAATCCCCTCATCAAAAAAATAATACAGGCGTATGATGACCAGGAAATTTAACCTCTTTATCAGGGACATTCGGAATTCCCTGGGCGGAGTTTTTAACCTTACCCGATCCCATATAGCTCCCGGCCTGGTCAGCCTTTGTTCCTTTCTGATTTCGGTTCTGGTAGTGCTGGGCAATATGGGCGGCGGCGCGGGAATGGGGGACATTCGGGATTTTGAAACCGGCAAGGTTGCCGACCGGGATGTGATCGCCGGATACCCGGTATCGTATATTGACGAGGAAGCGACCCGCATCCGCATGGAAAACCAGGACCGGCTGGTTCCCGCGGTCTTCCGCCATTCCAGAGAGGCGGAAATGGAGGCGCGGGATTCCTGGAACGCCTTCTGCGATTTTGCCGACAAGCTGGCCGAAAACTCCGCCGCCGCTCCTTTCCGCCTTGCGATTCAGGCCAAGTATCCGGCTTTCTTTTCAAACGAGACCATTGCCGCGTATGTTGCCGCCCCCGAACGGGCCGCCTTCAGGGGTTTCGGCCTTGAAGCGCTGGACGCCGTTTTGACGAGGGGAGTTTTTTCCCTCGACAGCGCGGAAATAAAAAACTACAGTTCTGACGCGGTGGAACTGCTTAACCCTTCGGGTTCCGGAACCGGATGGGAACAGATGCCTTACAGCAGCATTGTTACCGCCGACACTGTGCGGGAAGCCCTTGAACAGACGGTAAAAAACGCGGATATGCCCGTGTCTTTCAGGACGATAGGCGCCGATCTGCTGCGTCCTTTTATTAAAGAAAATGTTTTTTTCTCCCTTGCTGATTCCCACAGGCGTATAGCGGAAGCCAGGGAACGGGTCGCGCCGGTTATTAAGTATATAAAAAAAGGAATGAAGATAATCAGAAAAGGGTTTGTCATAACCGCGGATGAAATGCAGGGCCTGCAGGCCCTGCAGGCCCTGTACCTTTCCAACTCCGAGAAAGATCCCCGTAATGTCATCGGCCTTGTGCTGCTTATCTCCCTTGTCTATGTGCTTTTTATTTTTTTGCGGGGACGCCTTGTGCTGGGCAGGGAACTGAATGACAGCGAGAGCTATCTCCTTTCCGCCCTTGCGTGCCTCTACCTGACCGGCGCGGTGTTGATAAAAAACATCTCGCCCGGCGGCATCGAAGGTTTTCCCGCGGCCATTGTTTTTCCCACCGCGCTCCTGGTGATGATCCCTGCCGTATTTATGGGCGCCCGCCTGGCTCTGGTTATAGCCCTGGCCTTTCCGCTGGGGGCATATCTTTCAGGTTCCTTTGACACCGCTTCCTACATTTTCGCCCTGATTTCCGGCGTGGCGGCCTCGACCGTTCTCAAAGACGCTGAAAAACGGATGGACCTTATCAAGGCGGGACTCATTATCGCCGCGGCCAACTGTCTGGCGGTTATTGTGATTCTGCTTATGCGCGGCGCCAGCCCCGCCGATTATCCGGTTATGCTGTTCTGGGCCGCCCTGAACGGCATTATTTCGGGGATGCTGGTCCTCGGCGTCCTGCCGCCGCTGGAAAACGTCCTGAACGCCGTTACCCCTTTCAGGCTTATGGAGCTTTCGGACCTGAACGCCCCGATTTTGCGGAAACTCTTTACCACCGCGCCGGGCACTTATAGTCATTCAATAATGGTGGCAAACCTTGCCGAGCAGGCATGCCAGGACATCGGCGCGGACCCGCTCCTTGCGCGGGTGGGGGCCTATTACCACGACATCGGCAAAATGGAAAATCCCGGTTACTTTGTGGAAAATCAAACCGATCATAACAAACACGACGACATCGCCCCGAGGCTTTCGGCTACGGTGATCCGTAGTCATGTAAAGCTGGGCGTTGAAAAGGCCCGAAGCCTCGGCCTTCCCAAAGACGTGATCAGTATTATCGCCGAACATCACGGCAATTCGCTCATCTCATGGTTTTATAACAAGGCTGTTCAGAAGGAGGACCAGGTTAATGCCGAGGACTTCAGCTACCCCGGCACTCCTCCACGCTCAAGGGAATCCGCGGTGGTGATGCTGGCCGATGTGACCGAGGCGGCGGTGCGGACATTGAGCAAGCCTACCGCGGCGAAAATGGAAAAATTCATCCAGCGGCTGTTCAGCGCCAAGGTCGAGCACGGCCAGCTTGCCGAGTCGGAGCTGACCTTCCGCGATTTGGAAACCATCAAGAATGCGTTTGTCAGAGTGCTGGCAGGCTACTATCATTCCCGAATAGAATACCCGGATCAGAAAAAAGAAAGGAACGGGAAAGAATCCAGGGAAGAAGAAAAATGAACCGTGTAGCTCTTACCGTCGAGGAAGCGCCGCTGCCGGTCTGGAGCGGCGGCGTCAAGCGTTACGCGCTAAAGGCGCTTGACGCAATCGGGCGGGACAACTGGGACCTTTCGATTATGCTCTGCGGCGATAAAACCATACAGGCCCTCAATGCCCGCTACCGCGGCAAAGACGAAGCCACCGACGTGCTCTCTTTTGAGCTGGGCGCCGAGGAAAGCGGCGAAGATGGCGGCAGGCGCTATCTGCCGGGGGATATTGTCATTTCCCTTGACACCCTGCGGGAAAACGCGCTCTATTTTCAAACCAGCGAGGATGAGGAGTTACGCCGTCTGCTCATTCATGGTATCCTGCATTTAGACGGCATGGATCACCGGACCAACGATGATACCGAGCCTATGATTGTTTTACAGGAGCGTATATTGGCAAGACTTAAGGAAGAGCGCATTTTAACCGGGGCGGCGTCAGCTCCGGTGGAAGAGTTACCACAGGGAGGGGACGGATGAAAGGTCCCTTTTCCGGCATTTTTAATCCCAGGGCGATCAGGGAACTTGAGGAAGATCAGCAGCAAATGATCCGGGGAGTAGTTGAACTTTCGGACACCACGGTCAAGGAAGTGATGGTTCCCCGGACAAGCACGGTTTTTCTTTCCGCCGCGGCTTCCAAAGACGAACTGCTCTCGCTGATAGCGGACAGCGAACATTCCCGCTTTCCGGTATACGAGGATACCATTGACAACGTGATAGGGATTCTCTACGTTAAAGACGTGCTCAAGGCCCTGGTCCGCGACACGCCGTTTGATATTAAAGCCCTGGTCCGCAAGCCTTTTTTTGTTCCGGTTTCAAAGCACATCGACGATCTCCTGCGGGAACTTCGCCGCCGCCGCGTGCACATCGCCGTAGTGGTGGATGAATACGGCGGGGTATCGGGCATCGTTTGCATGGAAAATATTATCGAGGAAATTGTCGGCGACATTCAGGACGAATTCGATCATGAAACCGAAGACATAGTTCAATTGGGAGAGGGCGTCTGGCTCTGCGACGCCGGGGTAAACCTGAAAGACCTTGCCGAGGAAACGGGCCTGACTCTTCCCGCCGAAGACTTCGACACCCTGGGCGGCTTTGTGTTTGACCTCTTCGGCAAGATACCGGTAAAATACGAAAAGACCGAATATCAGGGCACTGATTTTATTATTCAGGACATGGACGGCCACAGGATCAATTCGGTGAAAATAGCGCTGCGCAAAGAAGACTAGGAGCCTTTGCATAGGAGGGAGGGTGAAATTACGTGTCTTGTTTCTGATCTTCGCGTTATGCCTCGCCTCCGGTTTTGAGCTTGCGGCGCAGGGCGTCCCCCGTGGAGGGACGGCGGAGGCGGCAGTCTACTATGAGCGGGGCAGGGAATACATGTCCCTTGAGGACTGGTATTCCGCCTCGGAATCCTTTATCGAGTGTATCAGACTCAACCCGGCCCACGCCGAAGGAACCGCGGCCCTTGCCGAGTGTTATTATGAGTTGGGTGAATTTGATCAGGCCCTGCTTTGGGCGCGCAAGGCCCGCTCCCTTGCCCGTTCCAACATGGCGGCGGCGAACCTTGAGGCTTTTATCCTCATCGCCCTAGGCCGCCTGGACGCGGCGGCGGCGGTCATTTCCGATGTGCTTGCCAGGGAACCTTACAACCGCGAAGCCCTCTTTACATCAGGCGAACTGGACATTGCCAGAGGCAGGCCGTCCGAGGCGCTGCTCCGTTACAGAGAGGCGGTCCGGCGCTACCCTGACGACCGGCGGCTCCTCATTTCACTGGCCCTCGTCTCAGGCTCCCTGGGCGATACCGACACGGCGATCTCCTTCATAGACCGGGCCCTTGCCCGCCACCCCGATGATTACCGGGTTTTTTATTACGCCGCGTACCTCAACGCGCAGGGGGCCAGGCTCCCCCAGGCGATCAGATACGCGGAACAGGCCCTGTACTTCAAACCCGGCTACGGTCCGGCCCGCTCTCTTTTGGCAAGCCTCCGCTACCGGAGCGGCCAGTACGAGGAAGCGGCCCGCCTTGCCGACGAGTCCATCGCCGCCGACCGGGACGACGTCAGCGCCTGGTATCTCAAGGGCCTTTCCCTTATCAGGCTTGGCCGCAGCGCTGACGCCCTTGGCGTGCTTAGCGCCATAAGCGCAGCCTCCGATGACGAATTCGTCCGCGCCGCCCTTGAGGAAACCCTTATCGCCAGTACCGCCCTTGAGGATCCCCGCCGGAGCCGCTGGGCCGCCTGGCACTTTGACCGGGCCAGAGATTACCGCTCCCGCAACCTCGTTGAACAGGCCCTCTTTGAATACCGCCGGGGCCTGCGTCTTAACCCCTACGCCCGTGACCGCCGGGAATACGCGGAACTGCTCCGGCTGCAGGGCTACCCCGCCCGCTATCTTGAAGAACTCCGTTTCCTGCAAGACCAGGGGCTTGCCGACCGGGCGCTCAACGACGCGGTGGAGGCCTACAGTTCGCTCCTCTCCGGCGCGCTTTTCCGGCGCTGGCAGGTAGACCCGGTGGAATTCTCCAGGCGGTACTGGAACATCGCCGTCTTTTCCCTGGCCGGGCAGTCCAGTTTCCGCCACGCTGACGCGGGGGCAATCGCCGCTTCGTATATAAAGGAACTGCTGATCCATGACCGCGCTATTTCTCCGATGAATCTGGAATTGCGGCAGCCCTCTTTTTCGCTGGCCTTCAGAGCCGCCAGGGAAGCGGGGGCGGATTATTTTCTCATTGTTTCGGCGGCGGAAAACGAGCGGGACATCTCCCTCAGCGGCGAATTATTTGTCGCCCGTACCGGCGCTGCGGCGGGAACATTTTCCACTTTCCGTACCGGCGCGGACCGGCTGCGCAACGCCGGCCGGGGCATTACAGACCAGCTTGCCGCCTCGCTTCCCTTCAGGGCCGGACTCCTCAGCCGCCGGCAGGGCCAGGGGCTTATCGACAAAGGCAGGGCGGATGGGGTAAAAGCCGGCGACGTGTTTGACGTAGTGAAAAAAGGCCGTCCCCAAATCGCCAACGAAGGTATCGCCCTGCTCTACACCGCCGACGATCTCGTGGGAACAATCACCATCGACAGCGCCGATGAGGAAGTAGCCGCGGGCGCTTTAACCCGCAGCGGTTTTTTTGACCGCATTGAAGCCGGTGACGAGATCATCCTGCAGGCCGAAAAAGACAAGCCGTCCGGCGGCGCAACGGCGGAGACGGCGGCCAACCCCGAACTGCGGAGCCTGCTGCGGACTTTGCGGTAAGATGAGCTAAAGGCGAGTTAAGAGGGGGAAAACCGCAGCGCCGCTTCCAGTACGCCGCCGGCTACCGCCAGGGCCTTGTCGGAAACGGTAAAACAATTGGAACGCTCACAGCGGGGATCGATGTCCCCGGCCTTCGTCCCCTTTGTAACGGCGATACCCGCGGGGAGAAGACCCCGCACTATGCCGTCTATTTCCGCAAAGAGGGGGACGATGCTGTCCGCCGAGTGTACCCGGGCAACTTCTTCGCCTTTGCGCGCCCTGTCTCCAATTTCAGCTAACGGCTCGAAAATACCATCGGCGGGGGAACGAAGCAGCCGTTCCACGGTGCAGCCCGCGATGTCGCCGGGGACGCCGGTATTGGGCAGGGCGCTTCCTTCGGTTAGTACCCGCCCCAGGGTATGGCCCCGCATGGTTTCAATAACGGCGTGACAATCAATTCCCGCGGTAAAACCCGGCCCCACGCCGATCACCGCCGGCGCGTCATTGATGCCGGTCCCCAGATTTTTTTTTGCCATGACGGCGTCCACCAGAACAGCGGGCCGAAGCCGCCTGACAATGGCGGCCTCAGGATCAACAAACACGGCGATCTGTTTCCGCTCAAAAGCGGCGCGCATCCCGCCTTCGTTCTTTACCAGAACCGCGGTAAGGTCCTCCACCTGCGTCCTGCCCTCATACACCGCCCGGGAAAAAGAGACCGTTCTCCGCACCGCCAAAGGAGCGGGGATTTCGGTCATGGCAACATCAAAGCCCGCGTGACAAAGCCGCAAGGCGACTCCCGAAGCCAGATCCCCCGCGCCTTTAATAAGCACAATCATCACATGTCCTCCCGTTAAGCGCCAAGAATATGATTATGGCCGTTCTCCTGACTATAGCAGTATACAATAAAACGGGCAAAATTCGCGCGAAAGGTAATCCGCGGATACCTCTTCTTGACTTGTTGACAGCGGGCCGCTTCCCCCGCTTCTTACGGCTTTGTTCCCTCCGGGTACAGTATTACCAGCGCGGGGCCGTCCCGCAAAACCTGGGCGCAGAGTTTCTGTATGTCCCCGGGGGTAACGGCGCTGTAGTAGCGAGGGCGCTTGTCAAGGCGGGACAGGGGCAGGTTCAGCAGTACCGACGAGTTGGAGTAGCTCTGGGCAATGTATGCGTTGCTCTGTATCGAGGATTCCCATTCTTTTTTCAGGGCTTCCACCGACTTGGCGAAAATGTCGTCGTTGACCGGCTCGGACGCGGTCCGGTTCAGCAGTTCCTCAACGGCGGAGACAAGCTCCCTGGCCCGGCGGGGATCGCAGGCAAAGTACACGATCATTGCCAGTTCCTCATCAGGCACGGGGGAGACCGGAAGGCCTATGGAAATTGAATAGACGCCGCCAAGTTTTTCGCGGATCTCATCGGTCATTCTGATATCAAGGTATTCGCTGAGTACCTGGGCGGCGGCGCTGAGTTCTTCGCTGTAGGCGGCTTTGGTAAACCAGCCCATGTACACCGCGCTCCGCTCTTCCTTTCCCTTATACACGGTTTTTTCGGTTTTGCCCGGCCGCTGTATATGCAGGTTCGTCCAGGAGTTCCAGCTTTCTTTGGAGGGAATGGAAGCGATGTAGGTTTCGATGTAACCGCGCATGGTTTCCATATCCAGGTTTCCGGTAAAGACAAAGGTGTAATCGGCGGGGTTAAGGCCCCGGAGGATAAAGGCCAGGGCGCGGTCGATTTTTGCTTTGGAGATGTCCGCCAGCTTCATGGACTGGAAGCGGGGGTGATCGCTGTAGACGGCGCTGGTGATTGCGTCGGAAAACACGTTGTTCGGGTCTTCATCCCACAGGGCGAGGGAGCTGCGGAGCTGGTCCAGCATGGCGTCAACCGCCCCGGTGTCGATACGGGGATCGGTGAAGCTCAGGTAGAGCATTTCAAAGAGGGTTTTAAGGTCTTCGGCGGCGGCCGATCCCTGGAAGCTCCGGTAGTAAGTGGAAACGCCGTAACCGAGGGAAACCTGTTTGTCCGCGAGTTTCCGCATCATTTCCGGGCGGGAGTACGGCCCCAGGCCGGAAGCCTGCAGCATCTCGGCGGCAAGGTCCGCGGACACGGCGTCTTCCGGCGCGGCGCTTGAGGTCCCCCCCCTGGCCATGGCGTGGAGGATGATTTCATCGTTGCGGTTCTGCGTCGGCTTCAGGATGACCCGCGCGCCGTTGCTCAGGTCCCAGACAGCCGCGCCGGTTTCGTTGTCAAGGGTTTGCGAAACCACTTGCCCTTTGGCGGGCGTTTCGGAAAGAAAGCCTTTTTCCACCACACTGGTTTCGGGCGGGGCGATTTTCATTTTGGCGCTTTTCTTTACCATCTGTTTGATCCGCGCCTCGCCGGGCAGGTTTGCCTTTTCCGCTTCCGGCGCGAAGATCAGCGCCTGCAGGTCGCCCGCGTTAAAGTAATCTTTAACGGCGGCGGCAATGTCGCTCGTACCGATGAGGGGCAGCAGCTTCTGAAGCGCGTTAAGCTCCCATTCCACGTCGGCCAGGTTTCCTCCCTCAAGAAAATAGTTGGTAAGGTAATACACATAGTTCCCCGATTCCTGGCGATCCTTTTCCTGAACCATATTCCGCACATTCGAGATGAGCGCGTCGGCGGCGATTTTGAGTTCCGCTTCGGTAAAGCCGTAGCGCAGTATGGTCTCTTTTACCCGCAGCAGTTCGGCAAGGCTCGCTTCAACGGCGCCGGTTTTTGCCTCGGCTGTCATCACGTAAAAGCGGGAAGACGCCCCGTAGCGGATTTTTCCCGCGCTGGCCCAGATGTACGGAGTTTCCGGTTTCGTCGTCTGATCTTCAAAACGGAAGGCCAGCATTTGGTCGATGAGTATATCAATAATTTCGCTGCGGTAATAAGACAAGTCATTCCGCGCCGCTTCACGGCCGCGCTTGAAGTACAAATTGACATAGGAGGCGGTCAGCTCCGGGTCGGTGATAATCAAAGTTTCAAGATTACCCTTTTTGGGAGGAGGCAAATCGTATTGAGGCCGTTGTGTGGGAGAGGCCGGAGCGGGGATTAAAAAATGCCTGGTCAGCGAAGCCTCAAGAGCCGCGCCGTCAAAATCACCCACAAAGATCAGGGCCATATTGTCGGCCCGGTACCACTTTTTGTAAAAGCCCTCCAGCAGCGATGCCGGCGCGCCCTGGATCACTTCCGGCAGCCCGATGGGGAGGCGCTCCGCATAGAGCGAGCCGCGGAACAGTACCGGCAGCGCCTGCCGCATGACCCGGTCCATCGCGCCCAGCCGGGAACGGTATTCTTCCATTATAACCGCCCGTTCATCGTCAACGTCCGCCGGCGCGAAGGTAATGGCCCGCGTCCAGTCGTCCAGTACCTCCAGGGCCGTGTCGGGAATGCGCCGTACTCCCGCGTTGTCGGTTTCAACCGGAACCTCGATTCCGTAGACCGTCTCGTCAAGCGTTGTGTAGGCGTTTACTTCCGGCCCGAAACGCATGCCCAGGGAACGCAGGTAGCTTATCAGTTCCGCTTCGGGAAAACGGGTAGTGCCGTTAAAGGCCATGTGCTCCACAAAATGGGCCAGGCCCCGCTCTTCCTCCGTCTCAAGAACGGAACCGGCGTTCACCGCCAGAGTCAGGTAGGCCCGCTTTTCGGGCTTGGTGTTTTCAAGGATAAAATAACGGAGGCCGCTGGGCAAAGTCCCCGCCCTGAGTTTTTCCATAACGGGAACCGGGTCCGAGGGCTTTCCCAGCCCCCCAAAAGCCTCAATTCCGGGCTTGGGAAGGCCGGTACAGGTGAATACCGCGGCGCACAGGACAAAAATACCAGTGATGAAGGTAAATCTGCCGATTTTCGAACCGGGGCCGGTTTTTGATATGTCTTTTTCCAAATTCATAAATTGAATATAGACAAATTGAAAAAAAAAGTAAACTTCACTATAATAATAGATGAGGTTGTTCCAGGACTGAAGTTTTGGAACGGCCTCAGGCAAGAATATAAATTGTAAAATTATAAGGATGGTGAACCATGAGATTATTAACCAGATCTGATTTTGACGGATTGGCCTGCGGGGCGATTCTGGTGTATCTGGGCCTTATTGATGACTGGAAATTTGTGCATCCAAAGGACATTCAGGATGGTTTGGTTGAGGCCACGGACAACGATATTCTGGCCAACATTCCCTACGTCAAGGGTTGCAAGCTCTGGTTTGACCATCATTCCAGCGAGTCCGAGCGCCTGGGGGAGAATGCCTTTTTTGAAGGGGTGTCCCGCCTTGCCCCAAGCTGTGCGCGGGTGGTGTACGATTATTACGGCGGCGACGCCAAGCTGGGCCGTTTTGCGGAAATGATCCGCTATGTGGACAAAGTAGATTCCGGGGACCTCTCCAGTGACGAAATCCTCGATCCCCGGGGCTGGATACTTTTGGGCTTCATCATGGACCCCCGTACCGGCCTTGGCCGTTTCCGCAATTTTACCATCAGCAATTACGATTTAATGAAAAAACTGGCAAAAGCCTGCTCGGAAAAACCCATCGAACATATCCTTGCCATGCCCGACATAAAAGAGCGCCTGGATGTATACGCCGAGCAGACAGGCCTTTTTAAGGAAATGATAAGTAAAAACGCCAAAATCCGGGGCAAAACGCTGATAGTGGACCTCCGGGGCGTGGAAACCATTTACGTGGGGAACCGCTTCCTCATCTATACCCTGCATCCTGAACAGAACATCTCCCTGTGGATAGTTGACGGCCGCAACAAAACCAACGCGGTCATTACCGTTGGCTACAGCATCATCAACCGCAGCGCTACGATTGATGTAGGCAGCCTGCTCCTCCACTACGGCGGCGGCGGCCACCGCAAAGTCGGTACCTGCCAGATACCCTACGAGGATGCCGACCGCGTCATCGAGGAGATTTTAGCGAAGCTGGAATAGCTTTCTTAATCGGGCCTGTCCAAAAATTAGCGGAGCGGACAGACGCCGTGTGTTGAACACCGCGCGCTTAATTCCTTGCTCTCTATTACCTGTTCCTTCACGCGGCGTTCCCCGAATGGAGGAAGCGGATGATAAGGCCGCTGTAGCCCGCCTTGCCTGCCGATTTAACCAGTAGTCCCCGGCCCCCCGTCGCCACAGTTCACCGCGGCCGCTGGAGAACTTGAAGCGCCGCGGCCGCCACGCAAAAATTCGTTGACGCCGGTCACGGCTGTAACCCACGCAGCCCCGCCGGACGTTACCCAGGGGTTCCCGCGCCGGACGTTACCGCCCCGGAACCGGAAACCAGGGGCAGTATATTCCCGGTATTGGGGAAGGTGATGGAAAAAACCTTGGCCGGGACGGGATTAGAGATCACCGTTGGCGCCCCGGCCGCATTGCTATGGATAACCGTAAGCCCGCCGGGGAAGACATAGCCCAGCACGGGGGTAAGCGTTACCTCCGCCGTATACACCGTGTCCCTCAGGAAAAACCCGGTCGTCATCGCCGTTCCACCAACCTTCCATTCCACGGTCCCGTAGCAGGTCCCGGTATAGAAATTGACTATCGGCTCGCCCCCTATCACCGGCTTGCGGATATACGCGCTCAGGTCGATGGGGGAGCTTACCGGCTCGTCGGGCCCGGTCGGCGGAAAGGTGATGTATACCACGTTAGAGTTCGCAGCGTGAGTGACGCTTGCCCCCCCGTAGATAAAGGTCCCCACGCCGGTAAAGGTCCGGCCGCTGGCCGGCTGCATCGTTACCGTCGCCCTGTACACTGTGCCGGGCCGGAAGACGCCGCTGTGCGGGCTTCCTCCCACGGACCAACTCACGGCCCCGGTATACTGCGGCCCGGCCAGGGAAAGCGCCGGAATCCCGCCCGTTACCGGCGCGGGAACATAACCGGCCAGGTTCAGGTCGTCTACCGCCTGCACGTCGGTCGCCGTCCCGAAGACGATGGTTACCACCATCCCCGAATCCGTACCCGCCGTGTTGGTTACGACCGCCCCCGGCGCACCCAGGTGGGCAAAGGAGTTCTCCGGCACGCCGCTAAAGGTCCAGCCCGTCGCGGCGGCCAGGGTCACCACCGCCGTGTACGCCGTGCCGGTCACAAAGGGACCGTTGTGCGCCTCCCCGCTGGAGACGGACCAGTCCACCCTCCCCTCATACTGGGGGCCGGCGAAGGACCGCACCGGCGTCTCGCTCCCGTAGGGCGCGGGCACGTTATAGGTCAGGGCCAGGTCGTTGACCGTCTGCAGCGCGGCGCTCTGGGACGTCTGGAGCGTGGCTCCGGCGCTCTGGCTCTGGTCGTCATCGTCCCGGTACCACTCCGCTATAATGGGGTTTTTGCAGGCGGCGAAGGCCAGTACCAGAAAACAGATACCAGGGATCAGGTAACGGATAAGCGCTTTGTTCATGTTATATTCTCCTTCTCAGTAACCAGTTGCGTTGTGTGCCATGTCATTCTTCCCTTTTCATTCTTCTATTGCGGAGTACGCTATATATGGTGTGGAAAAAGAGGTAAAAAACGCTAAAACTACGCTATACACAGGGAACTTGACCGTTACCAGGTGACCGCTAAGCGGGAGTGTAACGGGGCAACAGACGATTTCATTTAGCAACGCTGGCATATTCACATGAATAACTATAAGACGGATATGGTTTTTTGTCAAGGTAACGCAAGAAAATCGGCGGTTATTTGCAATCTTTGAACTACCGTGCTTACGAATATAACTACGGGCAGCTTATACCGGCGGATCGATATAGCCTATACCGGAATCTGTATGACAGCCGTTAAAGCCTATTATGAGGGAAGTCTTTATCCCTCTGTCTCCCATAAAGGCCGCCCGGAATCATGCCATTTAGAACGAATACGTCAGCATGGTCTTGAAAAAATTGTTGTTGCGGTACTGCCCCAGCTCTCCCTGTTCGTCCCCGCCGAAGATGCCGCCGGAAAGTTCCGCGGTCATATCCCACTTGGTCCATACAATGGCGGGGATGATGAGAAAATCCCTGTCCTCAATGCCCCATATCCCCGTGGTTTTGAGTTCCAGTTCGTCCCGCAGCAGTTTTTTTGAGAGGACCATGGTAACGCGGGTCGAGGTCATGTCCGTGCCCGCCTCAGTGTCAAGGGCGGGGTTGTCCCTGACGCCGCTGTTCATAAGGCGGATGGTTTCCGTGGCTTGCAGGTTGAGGTTGACGCCCCCAAAGAGGTCGCGGTCAAAGCCCAGGGACCAGGCGAGGAAGGGGTTGTACACCGAGCCGTCTTTGCCGGAACGATCGCCGGTGATATGCGCGGCAAACTCGGCGCGGAGGTTAAAACCTGCGATAACCCGCGCGTAATCCGCGCCGAACTGGTGATAGGGGTTGTAGATGATGCGAGGTTTCAGGGATTGCAGTACACGGGAAGCGTTTTGGGGAGTAAGGCCCCGCAGGGCCGATGCGCCTTCCACAGTGACCGAGGGACGGCCCAGGCGTCCGAAGTAATACTGCAGGCCAAAATCAGACGAGCGGACGGTGGTGGTAAAACGCGCCCCCGCCTGGGCGTATTGCAGGGAGGCAAGATCATTCTGTGAAGGGTACGCGTCGTTTATGACCGACGAGTTAAGCCCTGAGGCGATCTCCGTCTGTACGGCCTGGCGGAAGGCGGCGGGGGCCAGGCGGACAAGCCCCCGGCTTATAGAGGCCGGCAGCTCCCGAACCTGGGAGGGCGTCCAGCGGCCGTTTCCGGCAAAGCGGTGGCCCTCGAATGTGGGAACAAAGACCCCTTCTATGGTGGAGAAGGCGCCGAGGCGGTAAGATGCGTGGATCATGGGCCGGGCGATTTTGCGGCCCATGAGGTCCGTCATCGCGGTGAAGTCCCGGTAGTCCAGGGGGTTGATGGTGTCCAGGGGGCCGAAGCTGTCGGCCTTGCCCCAGGTGAGCTTGCGCAGCCCCCCTTCCAGGTCGAAATTCCCCAGGTAAACGCGGAGATACGCTTCGTCAAGGCCCAGCGCGGAGGAAAAGTCGTCGAATACCGGGGCAAGTTTCAGGTTGATTGCCATCTCGGTGTTAAAAGCCGATGCTGCGAACTTGAGTTTCCCCGCGAAAATATCCCCCAGGCGGGCGTCTTTGAAGGCTTCCGCCGATCTAAAATCACTCCCGTAGCCCAGAATCTTCGTCGAGACATCGCCGGAAAGTTTCACTCCCGGCTGCGCGGCGGCCTCGGCGGCTTCGTCCCCAAAGCCGAAGCCGAAATCGCCCTCATCCTGTCCCGCCGCGGGCCACAGGGAGAGCAGCAGGCCCGCCGCCGCCCACAGATAGTGCCGCCGGTTCATCGCCATTCACCTTTGATTAACAGTTTGTCGCGCTTCGCGCATTATAATCTCCAAAAATCGCCTTCAGGCGATTTTTTACCCTGCAAACTGCAGGCAGCCCCATAAATCGGGGATTTTTTTGCGTTTTTCCTGAAAGATTGCAAAAAAATCCACAAGTGCAACGGGCTGCTAGGGTCTTCCGGTTTCGAGGAATCTCGTGGTAAAGACGCTTTCGGGGATGGGATCGTCGTATTTGAGAATCTCCACGGTAATGGTCGTGGATGTCCCCGCGGCAAGGGTGCTCATTTTGGTCAGCGTGGGACTAAGCCGCCCCTGCACATCCCTGAGTTCAAGCGTTTCAAGGAGCTTCACCAACGTTCCCCGCCGGTCGTAGAGTTCAACCCGGTGGTTTACCCTGGTGGCCTTGTCAATCCACTGCACCATTTTGGAATACTGGTAGGACGTGTCCCTGGGAACCGATTCAATCACGTAACAGGGCGCGCCGTTGAGGGATTCTTCGCGCAGGAGCCGGTGGGTGTCTAAATCCGCGTCCCGGTCCGCGGCGGAAATGTCGTCGTAGGACAGATCCGTGCCCACAAAGCTGCCGGAGCCTTCGGAGGCGGCAATCCGGCGAACCTTCCCCAGCGAGGGGAGGAAAATCCAGCGGTCGTCCGCCCCGCCGGAGTTTTCCATGGTGAGAAAGCGCGTGCCCGCCACCGCCGCGGGGCTTTGGAACGCGACAATGGTCCGGCTCCCCCTGGGGCCGTCCTTGGAATACTGATCCAGCCGGCGCTCGGTAGTGGAACCGTTTTTGGCGGTAAGCGTCATCCGCGAGCGGCTGGAAACCGTGTCCGCCGTGATGCGGTCGCGGGACTCCCGTATCAGCGCCGCAGCGTCCTGGGCGCTCAGCGGCCGCGCCGAAATTACCATCACGCCCAGCATAAAAAGCGCCCGTTTCATTCTGTACATCTGCATCCTAACCTCCTCAATAACGGCCTTGTGCGCACACCCCGGCGCAGCAAGCCTCGTCTTAATCCACAGCAATTCCCCATTAACCGCGAATCGGCCTCCCGATCTAACCAGGATCGGCCTCCCGATCTAAGCAGGATCGGTGTCCCGATCCAATCAGGATCGGTGTCCCGATCCAGGCAGGATCGGTGTCCCGATCCAATCAGGATCGGCCTCCCGATCTACGCAGGATCCGAATCACCCCGGACAAAGCGGGGCTTGATCCAGCCCAGCAGGGCCGGCACGAGGATAAGCCCCACGAGCGCGCTCAGGCCCATAGCCAGGGCGATCAGCAGACCCAGCTCGGCAAGCATGTTGAACCGGGAGAACAGCAGGACGGCAAAGCCCAGGCCCGTCGCCGCCGCGTCCGCCAGAATCGCCTGTCCACAGGTGCGGTAGGCGCTTTGCAAAAAATCCCCGCGCCCGCCTGAAGCCCGGTAGGAACGCTTGTAGGCCTCCAGAAAATGCACGGTGTAATCGATCCCGATTCCCATTGATAAACTGGAAATCATCGCGGTTCCAATATTGAGCTTGATCCCCGCAAAGCCCATGATCGCGAAGTTCGTAGTCATCAAAAGGCCCAAAGGCGCCACGCTGAGCAGGCCCGCCATTGCCGAGCGGTTCACCAGGGACATAATCACAAAGAGGGAAATCAGGGCGATGATGATGGAACTCCACAGGGATTGGACTACCAGCCTGTTGAGGGAGGCTTCCTCCAAAGTGATACCCCCTATCTTCACCCGCACCGTATCGGGAAAATTGGCCTGCACAAAACCGTTAATCGCGTCAAGGACCCTGCCCGTGTCGATCTGCCCGGTAGTGCGCAGCTGCACTGTGGTTCTGATCGCCGTGGGTTCCAGGGGATCGTTGGAATACGAGTCAATGTCCCCCGCAAGCAAAACCAGGTAATTGGAAACCAGCTGCTGGAGTTCCCCGGGGCGGGTTTTGCCGTAGCGTTGCGGGTCGCGGGGGATTTCATAATAGGCCGCCCCGTCATAGTTGGCGAGCTTTTTCAGTTCCCAGGCAAGGGCGGAAACGTCCATAGCCAGGCCGTCCCCCGCGCCCAGCGCCCTGTCCAGCAGGCCGGCCAATTCCAGGGAGGTGAACGCCCCGTCTTCGGCGGGAGCGGGAACGCCCGGCGCTTCACGCAGCGGAGCGCCTGGCTCAGGTCCGTCAGAATCCGGTGTACCGACAAAGGCCCCAAAGCCGAACCCGCTGTCCGCCGGATCATCCGCGCCGAACCCGAAACCTGAAGCCCATTCCCCCGAATCCGCGGGAACGTCCCTTACCGCCAGGCCTTCGGGGGATTCTCCTGCGTTAAACACCTGGTTGATCCGTTTGACCATGTCCGTAAAGCCCATGACCTTGCCGGTTTCGCTTATTTTGGCCGACAGGTAGACGCCCAGATCGTCAACAGCCCCCAAAACCGCGGGGTGCAGCAATATTTCAGGGGAATCCGCCTGCACCGTCAGGTCTATCACCTTTGAACCGCCGAACTTTTCCTGCATAAAAACATCCGACATTCTGATGTCCGTAGCCGGCCTGAAATACTCCAGCATCACATTGTCGATGACAAGGCGGGACGCGCCGTACAGGGAAACGAGGAACAGCGCCGCCGCCGTTCCTATAATCAAATATCTCCGTTTGACAAGCGACGAAAAAAAACGCGAGAGATAGCGGCTGACCCGGTCCTCTTTAGCGGAACGCCGTTTGATCTTCTTCAGAAGCTGCGGCCCCATGATGATAAGCAGCGCGGGGATCAGGATGAGGTTAATGAAAAAGGCCGAACAAACCCCGAAACCGGCGAAATATCCGAATTCCCGTATGGGAGGTACCTGGGTAAGGCTAAAGGAAAAGAAACTCACCATAGTGGTAAGGGCCGCCAGCGCCACGGGCCTGCGGATGGTCCGCACCAGGGTAAAAATCATCTCCCGGTGCGCTTCCCAGGTCATAGCGCTTAAATCCGCGTCCGCATCCTCAACATAATGGATGATCACGTGCAGCCCATAGGAATTGCCCACCGCGATAAGGATCACCGGCAGAACCGTGGAAATAATCGACAGTTTTATCCCCAGAAGGGGCATAGCCCCAACGGACCAGATCACCGCCAGAATAACCCCGAGAATCGATAACGCAACCATGGTGATATTCCGCAGCGGTAAATAGACAACCACCAAAGTTACTATAATAACGAGCGGAATCAGCAGCAGGAGATCGGCCTTGACCGATTCGTTGACACTGGCGCTCACCGCGGGCATCCCCGCGACATACACTTTTGCAAGGCCGTCGAACATTTCGCGGGCCAGGCCGCGAATTTGCACGAAAGCCGCGTCCACCTCAGGGTTGCCCGATTCTTCCGGATCAAGATCCAGCGGGATCAGAATCTGTGTCGCGGTAAAATCGTCGGAGATCAACGAGCGCCGGTACATGTCCCAGGAGAGGAGCCGTTGTTTTAAGGCGGCAATTTCCCCCGATCCGCCCGAAAAGTCATCGGCCACCAGAGGTTCCACGAGGATCGCGTCCTCGTTTCCGGTAATATAATCCGCGGTCATGAGGGAATTCACCTCGCCGACAATTGCTATTTTTTCGATCCGTTCCACATAGTCCCGCAGGCGGAAAAGGAATTCCCGGTCAAACACCGTTCCGTATTCACGTTCAAGCCCCACGAGGATAAAGTGCGTACTGCCGAAAGTCTCGTCGATGTAATTTGTTATTAGTCTGGCCGAATCATCTTTAGGGATAAAACGCCGGTTGTTGTTGTCCAGCTCCGCGCGGGGAAGCTGGAACGCGAAAAAGATCGTTATACAGGCGGTCACCGCTACAATGAGCCAGGGGTATTTAAATATTTTCATGCTGCTCTTCTTCATACCTGTGCTGTTCCAGTTCCGGCAGTGCCAGCAGGGAACGGTCAACCCCTTCCGCGGCGATGCCCCGCAAAATAATCTCAAAAACCTTTTTCATTTCGGCAATACTCTGGAGCGTTTTCCGCTCGGCCTTGGGCAGCGCGGCGGTACATTCCATAATATACAGAAACAGCGAAAGGAGGGTCCGGGTGCTTATATCCGGGTCCGTGGCGGAATCAAAGATTCCTTCGTTAATCCCCTGGGTAATCATACCCTTGATCATGCCGTACAGGAACGCGGAAGTTGAAGAATTCTGTTCCGGCGATTCTTCCGGGGGAGAGGTATACCGGAAGGCTTCGGCGATATACTGCCGCATATTGAGCATTATGAGCATGTTTTCATCCGACGTTTCATGGAAGGAAAGATAACTCAGCCAGAACAGGCGGATATGCTCCAGAGCGGATAGTCCCGGCCGTGATTGGGCCTGTACGATACTGATAAATCGCTCGGTATTGCTGTCACACAGCTCCTTAAACAGGGCGTTTTTGCCTGAAAAATACAGATAGAGGGTCGCCACGCTCAGCTCCACCTTTTGCGCGATATCCTCCATATTGACCACGTCCACGCCCCTTTCCAGGATGAGTTCTTCAGCGCCGCACAAAATCAGGGCCTTCCGCGCCTCCCGTTCCCGTTCCTTCCGCTCCTGTATTCCCATATATCCTTCTTAAACACTGAGTGATATTCATAATATCGATGCTTATTAATTTTATGAATTAAATTCATTTTTGTCAAGGGCCCGTTTTATTTTTATACTAAATGAGGCTGTTCCAAATTTGAAGTTTTGGAAGGGCTTCAAATTTAATCCCAAATTCCCCAAAACACTAAAGCGCCTCGCGTCCGCGCGCCATATATAGATATAGATATGGGAAAAAAATGATGAGTGTGATGGCGTATACGCCCTACGGGGCGGAGGGAATTATTATCCGGGTCGAGGTGGATATTCACAGGGGCATCCCAGGGGTTGATATTACCGGGCTTGCCGAGGGTGCGGTACGGGAGGCGCGGGAGCGGGTGCGGGTGGCGTTCAGGAATTCGGGTTTTGGCTTTCCCGCCGACCGGATTCTGATAAACCTGGCGCCGGCGGGGCTGCGGAAGGACGGGGCGGCGCTGGACCTGCCTATCGCCCTGGCGGTGATGGCGGCGGCGGGGCTTGCGCCGGTTCCCGAAAGCCTCCTGGTGATGGGAGAGCTTGAACTTTCAGGGAGGATCAGGCCGGTGCGGGGAGTGCTGGCCGCCATTGCGTCGGGGCTGGAGGAGGGGATTGGCGAGTTTATTGTTCCGGCGGAAAACGCCCGCGAGGCGGCGATTCTCGCCGGGGAGCGCCGCGGAGCGGGGCCGGCGGCGCGTTTTACCGCGGCAGCCACTTTGCGGGAAGCGGTAGAGGCCCTTTTTGTCCGCGCACAGAACGGGGAACTTCCCATGCCCAAACTGGACGGCCCGGCGGATACGGAGCCTTGCCTGATGGACGCAAGCGCCGAGGGGGACTTTGCCGATGTGCGGGACCAGGACAGGTACAAGCGGGTTTTGGAAATCGCCGCCGCGGGAGGGCACAATGTGCTGGTGTTCGGGCCGCCGGGCGCGGGGAAGACCATGCTGGCCCGCCTGATGCCTTCAATTATGGCGCCGCTCACCCCCAACGAGGCGGTGGAAGTAACGCGGCTCTATAGTCTTGCCGGGCCGCACAAGGCGGGAGAGGGCGTTTCGCGCAACGGCGGCTTTATCGACCGGCTGATTACCCGCCCGCCGTTCCGCGCCCCTCATCATTCGGCCAGCGCGGAGGGAATTTTGGGCGGCGGCAGGTTCCCCCGGCCCGGCGAAATAAGTTTGGCCCATTTCGGCGTGCTTTTTCTTGACGAAGCCCCGGAGTTCAGGACCAATGTGCTGCAAGCCCTGCGGGAACCGATGGAAGACCACGTGATAAGCATTGTTCGGGCGGAGGGGCCGGTGCGCCTTCCGGCGGAGTTTCAGTTGCTGCTGGCGGCCAATTCCTGCCCCTGCGGCCGTCTGGGCGCGCGGAAACCGGGGGATGAACACAAACGGGATGAACGCAATATGAAGAACAACTCGGCGCGGCGCGCTCCCGGCGCGGTTTACGGCAGAGCCGCCGCAAGCAAAGCCGCTTCCACCGCCGGCGCGCTATACGATGAATTGACGGCGGATGAGGCGGCGGACTGCTTTTGCTCGCCCGAAGAAATTTACCGCTACTGGCGCAAGTTCGGCGGCGCGCTGCTTGACCGGCTTGAACTGCGGGTCGCGGTACGGCCGCCCAAAATCAGCGAGATGGGCAGGCGGGCTGAAGCGGGCGGAGAACGCGGCGTGGACATCGCAAAGCGGGTGCTGGCGGCGGTTGAGATTCAACGGCGGCGCTACCGGGGAACGGGCATCCGCCGCAACGCCCTGCTCACGGCGGGAAGGATGGAAGCCCTTTGCCCCATGAGCGAGCGGGCGGCAAGCGCCTTTCACAAGGCCATGGAGCGATTGGGCCTTTCGGGCAGGGCCTACCACGGGATTCTCAGGGTGGCAAGGACCATCGCGGACCTGGAAGGCAAGGAACTCATCGACACCGCGCACATTCTGGAAGCCGTCCAGCACCGCCGCCGCGGGGAAGATCCATTTGAGATTTTGACCGTTGAAAATTGAGCGGCTACGCAAATGACCGACACCTTTTGAAGAATCAAACGGTATCTTTTACAGACGGGAGAAACGGCAGCAGTTCCGGTATCGCATCTAAAACACCGTCCCGGATTTGCCGCCCCTTATGGGAACAGCCCAGTTTCCGGTCGGAAAGGGCGGCGCTGTGGAAGTCGCTTCCCTCGGTTACGTACAGGCCGAGACTTTGGGCCAGCTGCCCAAGACGGCGGCAGGCGCCGGCTTTGGCGGTAGGGTGCCACGCCTCAATACCCATAAGGCCCCGGTCTTTCAGCGCCCGTATCAACCCGGGAAGGCGGCCCCAGGCTACATACAGCGACATGGGGTGGGCCAGGACGGGAAATCCGCGGGATTCCCGAATCAGGGCGGCGGCTTCCTCAAATTCCATACCCTCTTTGGGCACATAGAGGGGTTTTCCCGCTCCCAGATAGTGGGCAAAGGCCAGTTTCCTGTTTTTTACGATTTTGAGCTTGACGAGAAGGTCGGCAAAATGGGGCCGGCCCACCGAATGGCCGCCTGACAGGGCCAAAAGGTCCTCCCATTCAGCCTCAATGTTCAATTTGCGCATTCTGTCGAAGATTTCCCGGTTGCGCTCCTCGCGGCGGCGGGACAATTCACCAACGGCCGTCAAAAAAGCAGGGCTGGGGCGTATACCCAGACCCAGCAGGTGGAATTCGCCGCCGGGGCCCAGGCCGTATATTTCCGGTGATCTTCCGTCCGAAACAGGCTTCCAGTTGATGTGTATCTCTATGCCGGGAATAAAACCGACGCCCGCGGCCTCCGCCTCGGTTTTCGCGCTTTCAAGGCCATTGACAGTGTCATGGTCGGTGAGCGCTACGGCGCGCAGGCCCCGTCTTGCCGCTTCCTGAATAAGCAGGACGGGACTTAAATCCCCGTCGGAGGCGTTTGAATGGGTGTGCAAATCGATCATTGCGATCATTCTAATGTAAAGCCCCGCACTAATCTACCGATATTAAGAAATTCCCCTTTTTTGCCGATAATGGTATAGCAGATTTCGACTCGTTGACTGATACAGTCCACGATCATAAAATAAATGGTAAGGAAGCCTGGTCCGGAATTTCAGTTTTGGAACAGGCTCAAGGAATTGATGATATGCCGAAACCGTTCCAGTACCATGCAGGTTCTCTTGTTTACTTCCAGGGGGATGCGGCGGAACATGTTTTCATTTTGCAGAACGGAAAAGTGAGCCTGGTCCATCAGGATATAGAAACCAAAGAGGACGTGCGGGAGCAGGTGCAGTCCGGCGAATTCTTTGGGGTTAAGTCCGCCCTGGGCCGCTTCCCGAGGGAGGAAAATGCCATCGCCCTGGCGGATTCGACTATAATGGCGTTCACGGTTCCCGAATTTGAGCGGCTGGCCATGGCAAATACCCGAATTATCATGAAGATGCTCAGGGTTTTTTCCGGCCAGATGCGGCGAATCCACACCCGCGTTTCCAGCCTCATGGAGAAAAAAACTTTAAAGCCTGATGAAGGGCTGTACAATGTGGGTGAATATTACATGAAAAACGAGCGCTTCTCCCAGGCGCGCTATGTGTTCAGCCGTTACCTGACCTATTACCCGTCGGGGGAAAACGCCGCGCAGGCCTTGAAGAACCAGGAGATCGCCGAAGCCGCGCTGGCAAAAGCCGCCGACAGTAAAGACCCCAATGCGCCCGTACCGTACCGCGCCGCGCCCGCCATCCGCCGCAAGGTCCAGTCCGACGCCGCCAAAGCGTATTACGACGCGATCAGCCTTATCTCCCAGGAAAAATACCAGCAGGCCTACTTCGCCTTCAAAAAAATAGTGGACTCCAACGACGACCCGGAATGGACGGCCCGTAGTGCGTATGAAATCGGCCGCTGCATGTTCTTCCTTAAAAAATATGACGACAGCATCGGGTACTATACCGCCATGCTTACCCAGTACCCCCGGCACCCGTATCTCAAAGACGTGGTGTTCCTGCTCGGCCAGTGTTACGAGCGGCTCGGCAAAAAAGGCCAGGCGGCGGCCTTCTACACGAAAATCCTCTCCATGCAGGCGGATCCCGATGACGGAACCGTGATCAAAGCAAAGCGGGCGCTTAAAGCCCTGGAGGGATAATGGCGATAGACCTGTCCGCCTTTAGCCGTTTTACCCGGACATTTCAGGCCGGCGAGATGATCTTTTCCGAATTTGAGCCGGGGGATACGTTTTACCTTATCCAGTCGGGCAGGGTGGAGTTGGTAAAGATCATCGGAGATATTGAGCGGACGCTGGACATTCTGCAGCCTTCGGAAATGTTCGGCGAAATGGCCATTCTGGAAAATTCCCCCCGCTCCGCCACCGCCATCGCCCTGGACCGGGTGAGGGTACTGGAATTCAACGCCCAGAACTTTGAAATTCTCATGCTGGGCAATCCCCAAATCGCCCTCAAGCTGCTGAAGATGTTTGCCAAGAGAATCTACGATTCCAAGCGGCGCTTCATGATCCTCACCCTGCCGGACCCCCAGTCCAAAATTGCCGATGTTTTCCTCATGCTCGAAGAGACTCAGGCCGGCATTGACAAAACCGCCGAAAGCCGGGAATTCAGAACCACTGTGGCCGATGTGGCCCACTGGGCGGGCATGAGCGTCAGCGAAACCAGGGACACCCTGAATCACTTTGTCACCCAGCACCGGGTGGAGATTTTCCCCGATCATATCATCGTGAAAAATATCAATGACTTTTCCCGTTTCGTCAATTCGAGACGCAACAAGATAAGCTGACGCCCGGCAGCCTGTTGCGCCTGTGGATTTTTTTGCGTTTTTCAGGAAAAACGCGAAAAATCCACAATATAAGGGATCCTTGCCGCTAAAGCAGCTTGGCTGGCATCGGCGTTTACTTTCCAGGCGCTGAGAAATCAGCAAGATTGAAGTTTTTTTACCGCAAAGCCGAAAAGCGGGGAAGAAGTTTTTGGTATCAAAGCCCTTTTTTTAATACATAACTTTGATACACCAATTTGAAAGTTTCAGGGGCGTCCCCAAAAGTTCCAGGGGCGTCCCCAGAAGTTCCAGGGGAACATTTGGAGGTTCCAGGGGAACATTTGGAGGTTCCAGGGGAACATTTGGAGGTTCCGGTGGAACATTTGGAGGTTCCGGGGGAACATTTGGAAGTTCCAGGGGAACATTTGGAAGTTCCAGGGGAACATTTGGAAGTTCCGGGGGAACATTTGGAAGTTCCAGGGGCGTCCCCAAAAGTTCCAGGGGAACATTTGGCGGTTCCGGGGGAACATTTAGCGGTTCCGGGGGAACATTTGGCGGTTCCAGGGGCGCCCCCAGAAGTTCCAGGGGAGCGGCGCGTTATCCCGCAGGCGTTCTTCAAAAGCCGCCCGTTCTTCATACGCTTCCCAAAGAGTCGCATACCAATAGCGGGATATATGCGGCTTTCGTATATATCCCATAAACCGGGGAATTTGCGAAACAGGTCGTATATGGAACGTTATGCTCCATTTTTTTTGAAATTTACTGAAAAAAATAAAAAAAATGCCGAATGCTTGACGGGCTTGTATGAATATGATAAACTCTAATTAAACCCAATATAGCGGTGCGCTTGGGTGTGGTTAAAATCCACACAGGCTGGGTATTTGAAAAAATCCCCACAAGCGAGGGTGGTAGGGTGGTGGTGTGGGACTGAAAACACACTTGCACGCTATATTGGATAAAATGGAGGTTACAAATGGAACTTTATTTATCAGATGGTATATATTTAATAAACCCTAGAGAAATTCGTTGTGTAAGGTATTATTCACAACTTGGAGATCTTTGTTATTCTCCCGATGAAAAATTTGAGAATACTTCCGAAGACGATAAAAAATATATAAAAAAGATTATTGAGATAGAAATGTATGGCTTTAAAATTGGTAACTATGGTAATAAAATTGACAATATTATTAAGATTGATGTGTCTAATGATAAAGAAAATGAATCATATAAAGAAATTCGGCAAAGATTGTCTCGAAAGTTTGGCATGAATTTGCAGAATAATAATAGAAACGAAGAATATATTATTACTCTCTTTGAAAAAGGAATAGAAATAGAAAAAATTGCTGAAATACTAAAAATGAGAAAAAATAATATAAATAAAATAATAGAAGAATATAAAAGCAAAAAAAACGGCACATAACAGGCCTGTATATGCTTCGCCGCCAGTAGGCGGCTCGGGGTTTCGTTTCGCTAGGTCGGCTGTGCCTCCCACGCTCCACTCCACCCACATTTTGGCAGGGCTGCAAACCTGCGGTTTGCTTATCCGCCCTGCCAAACCGTCATATACAGCCGGAACGTTATACGACCTTTTTGGCCAAATTTTCTGAAAAATGGATCAATAATGTATATTTTTTTGGTGTTAGTCGCAAAGAAGGTTGACGAGCAGCTACAGAGCAAGCAGGCCCTCGGTTTGCGTGGCGGCTATTGTCTTGAAACCACTCCTCCGCATCATTTTATACAGGTCATCGG
>JAISYA010000051.1 GCA_031270205.1 Treponema sp. | reverse complement strand
TCGCCGCAGGAGGTGCAGAAAGAGATCGTCCGGGTGGTGAATATTTTACGCCCCGGCGGCGGGCTTATCATCGCCCCCACTCACGCGCTGCCCTTTGACGTGCCGCCGGAAAATGTTTTGGCCATGATGGAAGTGTTTCAGAACCAGGAGCGGTTTTTTGGGAAATGATGGAGGGGGGTATGAGCGAGTTACTTGAATTCAAAGACATCAGCAAGTCCTTTCCCGGCGTCCTCGCGCTTGACGGCGTCAGCTTTACCGCGCGCCGGGGGGAGGTACCCGCCCTTGTCGGGGAAAACGGCGCGGGTCAAAGCACCCTGCTCAAGATACTGAACGGCGATTATCAGCACGATTCCGGCCAGTACCTTATCGACGGCGGGGAGCGGAATTTCGCCGATCCCCGCGAGGCTATCAGGGCGGGGGTAAGTGTCATCTACCAGGAACGCCAGATCATTCCCTACCTGTCGGCGGCGGAAAATATCTTCATGGAGGACATTCCGGCGGGCAGGCTGGGGCTGGTCAACTTTGGAGAATTAAACGCGAAGGCCCAGGAAATTATCGACGAGTTCCGGCTGCCCTTCAAGGCGACCGTGCGGGTACGGGATCTGTCGGTGGCGTTCCAGCAGATGGTGGAGATCATGAAGGCCTACCGCCGGCGCCCCGCCATCATCGCCTTCGACGAGCCGACCGCCAGCCTTTCCGACACGGAAATCGATTCGCTTTTTGAAATTATAAGGCGGCTGAAGGACGAGATGATCATCCTCTATGTGTCCCACCGCATGAAGGAGATATTCAGGATCACCGACCAGGTGGTGATATTGAAGGACGGCCGGTTTGTGCGGCAGGCGGCGACAGGCGCTATAAGCGAGGACGAGATCATCCGCAGCATGGTGGGCCGGGATCTGGGAGACGTATTCCGCTCGCTGTCGCGGAACGAGCGGATCGGGGAGGTGATCTTCCGGGCCGAGAATTTGCGGGCGGACAATGTCAGGGACGTAAGCTTCGAGGTGCGCGCCGGTGAAATCGTGGGGTTTGCCGGGCTTGTCGGGGCCGGGCGGACAGAGACGATGCGGGCCATCTTCGGCGCGGACAGGCGGGAGGGCGGCGGCATCCGGCTGATGGGCAGGGAACTGGACATACGGTTTCCGGAAGACGCCATCGGCAGCGGGATCGGTCTGTGCCCCGAGGACCGGAAAGACCAGGGCATATTCTCGATCCGGGCGGTGCGGGACAATATCAGCGTGGTGATGCTGCGTTCGCTTTTACGGCGCGGGTTTATCGACCGGAAGGCCGAGAGTGAGTTGGCGGAGCAGGGGGTCAGGCAGCTCAATATCCGCACGCCGTCGATCCACAAGCGTATCGGAGAATTGTCCGGCGGCAACCAGCAGAAGACGATATTCGCCCGGTGGATAGCGGCGAGTCCGAAGCTGCTGATACTGGACGAACCGACCAAGGGGATTGACGTGGGATCAAAGAGCGAAATCTACCAGATAATCTGCGACCTTGCGAAACAGGGGATAGGGATCATCTTTATATCTTCGGAACTGCCGGAAATTCTGGGACTATGTGACCGCATCATAGTTATGTGCCAGGGGCGCATAACGGGGGAACTTACACGGGAGGAAGCGAGCGATCACAAGGTGCTTACGCTGGCGATGGCCGATATGCTGGAGGGACAGACTGCATGAGCGACAGGGAAGACGGGAACATGCCGGTAATTAAACGGGTGATACATTCCGAGAAGATAGGGCTTTTGGTGGCGCTGGTTCTGGTGATCGTAGTGTTTTCGGTGTTGACGGGGGGAAATTTCATATCCCGGAACAACATCATCAACATCCTGATAGCTTCGGCGATAGTGGGGATGGTGGTGATAGGGGAATGTTACCTGCTGATAACGGCGCATGTGGATCTGTCGCCCGGAAGCGTGGCGGCGTTTTCCGGGGTATTGGTATCGCTGTTACTGAGGAACGGGCTGCCGCTGGCGCCCGCGGTGCTGATAGTTATTGTCATCGGGCTCTGCGTGGGGTACATCAATTCGCTATTGGTAAACCGGTTAAAACTTGAGGCGTTTATCGCGACGCTTGCGACGATGTCGATATTTCGGGGCCTTGCGTTTATCATCTGCGGGGGCAAGGCGGTATTTGTAACGAATATGTTTTTTCTGCGGATGGGTTCCGGGCGATTTCTGGGTATACCGATACCGGTTATTATATTCATCATATCGTACATTGTGTTCATGGTGATTCTGGCACGGACGCGGTTTGGCCGGAATGTGTACATGGTGGGCGGGAACGCAGTGGCGGCGCGGCTTGCGGGGATAAACGCGCAGAAGCTGCGTGCGAAGATATACATGATGACGTCGGGGTTCGCGGCGCTTGGGGGAATAATCCAGGCGGGGCGGATGAGCAGCGGGCAGCCGATGACGAGCGAGGGGCTTGAGTTCGACGCGGTGACGGCGGTGGTGCTGGGAGGGGTAGCCATGTCCGGCGGCGTAGGGAGTCTAAGCGGGGCGCTAATCGGGCTTTTCATTATGCAGAGTTTCAACAACGGGCTTATGATGATGAACGTACCGTCGTTCTGGCAGACGGTGTCGCGGGGGCTTCTTTTGATAGTGGCCCTGTCGTTTGATTATGTCCGCAATCTCAAGCGGAAAAAGTGATTTGGTTTCAATGCCGGCCGCAGGGCACGGCGGAGAGATAATATTTTTCAGGAGGAAGTAAGATGAAAAGAATCAGTGTAGTACTTCTGCTGTTACTTGGCGCTTCGCTGGCGTTTGCCGGCGGCGGCGGGCAGCAGAGCGGCGGGGGAACGGCGGCGAAGGGGCAGGGTCCCCTGCTCGCGTTTATCTGCAAGGACCTGTCGCAGGAGTGGTTTGTGGGGACATCGACGGCGATGCGGGAAACGGCGATAAAGCGCGGGGCGCGGGATGTGCTGCTCTACGACACCTCAATGAACCCGGACAAGTACATGACGGCGCTGGACACGGCCATATCGCAGAAGGTGGACGTGCTTATTGTGTGTCCGCCGGACCAGAAGCTGAGCCAGATCACGGTGGAACGCTGCAAGGCGGCGGGGATCAAGGTGATGGCGGATGACGACGGGCTTATCGACGAGCAGGGCGTACACATCGCCCCGGCGCTGGAGCTGGACGCCTACAAGGTCGGCGAGGGGATAGGGGAGTATCTGGGCAACTACTACAAGCAGAACAACATGGAGGCGAAAGCGGCGACAACGGCATTTATGCTGATGAACATGCCGGAAGTTTCTTCCTGCGTACCCCGAAGCGAAGGGGCCCGGGACACGTTCCTCAAGCTGGTACCCGGTTTTGATTCGAAGAAGGTTATTCGGGCCGACTATGACGGCACCACCGAGAAGGGATTCAATGTGGCGGCCGCGACGATTACGGCCAATCCGCAGTACACGACCTGGATAGTGATGGCGCCGAACGACGAGGGCGCGCAGGGCGCGACGCGGGCGCTGGAACAGGCGAACCTTGACCGAAACGCCATCGTAGCCGGAGTGGGCGGCTATCTTGCCAAGGACGAGTTCAAGAAAACCTACTCGGCGTTTAAGGCAACCGCGTACATCGATCCGGTGCTGGATGGGACGCTTGCGGCCAACGCGGCGATGGACTGGATCGAGAAGGGCACCGTCCCGTATTCTGAGTACAAGAAACCGGGCGCGGCATTCGGGGTGTACCCTTTCAGCGCCACGATGATTGACGCAAAGAACTACCGGGAGATAATGGGCGCGAGCGCCGATTAACGACAGAAACCGGAACCGGCCCCGCGGCGGCGATGCCCCTGCGGGGCGTTTTTTTACCGGCGCCCCTCGGGAAAGGAATACAGGATTTCGGCGAACGCCTCTAAAGCCCGTTGACCTGCTGTTCCGTCAAGCCGGTAGTCTTGGCTATCTTTTCCGGCGACAGACCGATTTTCTTGAGATTCCTTAATCTTTTCTGTTTCGAAATTCCAATGGAGAAATGTCCATAATCTTTTTGAACAGCCGTGAGAAGCAGCAGGGATCTTCGATACCATAGGTAAAGGCTATATCTTTAATGGGAATGGCGGAAAGAATAAAGCCCGCCGCCTTGACACAAAATATTCTGACGGCTATTGTGCGGTATAGAGAGGTGTACCATGCTGGAAGCTTCGGTCAGGCGTATTTCGATCCGGCGGCGGTTTCTTGTTTTTTCCGTTGTTTTTTTCCTGGTTATCGCGGGGGCGGGGAGCGTCGCTTTTTTCTTTGCCCTCCAGCAGACGATCCGGAGAAACGCCGCCCATGAATTGGCCCGTCTGCTTGATACGAGCAGGCTCAAGCTGGAGGCTTCGGTTAATTCGGAAATAGCCATTGCGCTCAAAATGGCGGCATCCCCGCTCATCGTGAGCTATTTTTTGAGGCCCGAGGATCCGGATCTGGAGCGGCTTGCCTTTAGCGAAATCGCCGGATACCGCAGCGCTTTCAGGGGGAACACGGTTTTTTGGATAAACGACAGGGACAAGCGCTTCTATTCCGATGACGCCTATGCCTATACCCTCGATCCCGATAATCCTGACGAATACTGGTACAACATGACCCTGCGCGAAACCCAGCGTTACAATTTTAACATTAACTATAACGACAATCTAAAAAAAACCATGCTCTGGATCAACGCGCCGGTATTTTCCCGGGGCGAGGCCGTCGGCATCGTGGGAACCGGCATTGAGCTTACCGGATTTATCGAATCCCTCTATGCGGATATAAGCGCCGGCATGGATCTCTACCTGTTTAACCAGCAGGGAGAGATAACCGGAGCGCGGGACAATCAACTGTTAATCGACAAAGTTTCGCTTAACGCTTTTTTGGGGGTCGAAGGGGAAACGATCATTTCCCGGGCCGCGGGCCTTGAGGGGACAGAGATTATCACGTTTCTTTCCGGCGCACGGGAAATAGCGGTCGGCAACATACCCCTCCTCGGCTGGCACATTACGGCTTTTATGCCCATTACTGCTTCGATGTTTTTATCTTCTCCCATGACCACGGTTTTCTTTTTGACCCTGGCCGTCATCATTTTGATTTTTGTTATCAGCTATATTTTTATTGGAAACACCCTGAAGCCTCTGGGAAAGATGGAAGGCATTCTGAAAGAAATCGCCGCGGACTGGGATTTAACCAAGCGGGTCGCCGTCAAGCGCCGGGACGAGATCGGCGCCCTGGCGGAATTTTTCAATATGACTTTCGATAAAATGAAAGACCTGATAAGCGTCATCAAGAAGCAGGCCGTTCAGCTTTCGGATACGGGGATAGATCTTTCCACCCACATGAGCAAGACCGCCGCGGAAATCAACCAGATAACCGCCAATATCCAGGGCATCAGGGAACAGGTGAACAACCAGGCAAGCGCGGTAAAACAATCGGGCGAAGCCGTAAACCGGATCATAGCGAGTGGGGATAAGCTTCACAATCATATTACGGTTCAGTCCGACGGTGTTTCCCAATCTTCCGCCGCGATTGAGCAGATGTTCGCGAATATTCATTCCGTAACCGAAACGCTCATAAAAAATGCCGGGAACGTTAAATCCCTCTCGGAATCTTCGGAGGCGGGGAGGAGGGATCTACAGAACATTTCCGCGGACATTCAGAAAATAGCCAAGGATTCGGAGGGACTGCTGGAAATCAACGCGGTCATCCAAACCATAGCCAGCCAGACCAACCTCCTGTCCATGAACGCCGCGATAGAAGCGGCCCACGCCGGGGAAGCGGGGAAGGGCTTTGCCGTAGTGGCTGATGAAATACGGAAACTGGCGGAGTCCGCGGCGAAACAGTCGAAGACCATCGGGGGGGCGCTCAAGACCATTAGAGAATCCATCGGTTCCATAGCCAGCTCAACCGAGGGGATACTTAATCATTTTGCGCTTATCGAACAGGAAGTCAAAACCGTATCCGAACAGGAGGCGGGAATCCGCTCCGCCATGGAGGAACAGGAAATCGGCGGCAAAAACATTCTGGAAGCCGTATCCCGTTTGAACGAGGTTACCGGGGAGGTTTGCCGGGCGTCGGAGGACATGGCGGTGGAGTGCCGGCAGGTGTTGCGGCAAAGCGATAACCTTGAGGGACTGACCCGGAAAATTGACGAAGAGATACATGAAATATCCGCCGGTTCGGATCAGATCAACAGCACGGTTATCCACATTAACGGGATCAGTGAAACAAACAAGGCCAATATCAACACCCTGGTTGAGGAAGTGGCAAAGTTCAAGGTAGCGGAAGCGTGACGCCTCAAAACAAACCTGGCCGAAATAACAACCTTTTCCCTACAGCACAGCCTCGAAGAGGCTGATGCGCCCAAATTCCTCAAAATTCATAAAAAAAACAGATTTTTTCCAAACTGACATAATTCTGACACAATTACCGGGTACATTCAGGGTATCAAAAAAGGCAAAAGAGGACTAACCTTGAAATTAAACCTAAACCGGAGGTTTATAACATGACGACAAAGACAATTCGTATCGGCGGCATGACCTGTGTAAGCTGCCAAAACCGGATTCAAAAGAAGCTCCTAAGTACCGTAGGAGTGGAAGAAGCCGTGGTAAATTACAATACCGGTACGGCCACCGTTACCTGGAACGCCTCGGTGCTTACGTTTTCCGAAATCAAATCGGCGATTGAAAGCCTGGACTACAAGGTACTGGGCGGC
>JAISYA010000050.1 GCA_031270205.1 Treponema sp. | reverse complement strand
AACATCACTATCACCGTGCGCGCCGGCGAGGTGGCGGGCCTGGCCGGTCTGGTGGGCGCGGGCCGCACGGAGCTTGCCACCAGCATTTTGGGCAAATATTACGGCGACCGGATCAGCGGAAAAACCCTTATAAATGGAAAGGAACTGAATCTCAACACGATCCCCAGGGCAATTGAAAACGGCATTGCCTATGTCACCGAAGACCGCAAGGAATTCGGGCTGGTGTTGATTGAAACCGTCAAAGAAAACACCACCATGGCGAAACTAAAAAAAATCGCCAGGGGCAATGTGATCAAAGAACACGAGGAAATACTCGCCGCGGAAGGGTACCGGAAAAAGCTCAACATCAAAACTTCCAGTATTCTGCAGCTTGCCGGCAATCTTTCCGGCGGAAACCAGCAGAAAGTGGTTTTGGCAAAATGGCTTTTTTCCGACCCTAAGATACTTATTCTTGACGAGCCGACCCGCGGCATTGATGTGGGCGCCAAGCATGAAATATATCTGATTATCAATGAATTGGCCGCCCAGGGCATGGCCTGTATTTTAATTTCCAGCGAGATGCTCGAGCTTATCGGCATGAGCGACCGCATCTATGTGATGAGCGAAGGCAGGATAAGCGCGGAGCTTCCGGGCAGGACAACGACCCAGGAAGAAATTATGCGGCATATACTGTCAAATTAACAGGGAAGAAAGGGAGAATATATGAATAGTCTGTTTGTGCTTTTGCGAAAAAATATGCGCCGATACGGCATGGTCCTTGCGCTGGCGGCGGCTATGGTTTTTTTCGGCTTCCTTACCGGAGGCACCTTCTTCAAGCCGATAAACCTGACCAACCTGGCGCTGCAAAACAGCTACGTTCTGATTCTTGCCGTAGGGATGTTGCTCTGCACGCTTACCGGAAACGTCGATCTTTCGGTTGGCTCCGTTGTCTGCCTTGTGGGCGCGGCGCTGGGCGTGCTGGTGGTGGATCTTCACGTAAACCCCTATTGGGCAATGCTGATAGCGCTGGCAATGGGCGCCCTTATCGGTATGTGGCAGGGTTTCTGGATCGCCTTTGTGCATGTGCCCCCCTTTATCGCCACCCTGGCAGGAATGTTGATGTTCCGCGGGGTAGGGCAGGTTATTTTGCAGGGGCAAACCAAGGCGCCCTTCCCCCGGGAGTTTCAGCTTATCGCCTCGGGCTATATTCCCGATCCCCTGGGCGGCCTTGCTGTCGGCGGCTCGACGCTCCACCTATTTTCAATTGTCATCGGCCTTGCGGTCATTGCCGTTATCATCATAGCGGAGGCCCGTTCCCGCAGCAAACAGAAGGAGTACGGTTTTGATCTGCTTCCCGCAGGAATCTGGATTATCAAGGTGGCGGGCATTTCAGTGGCGCTGATGGCGTTTACCCTTGTGTTTGCTCTGTACCGGGGTTTTCCGAATGTGCTTATCGTTCTGGGCATCCTTATTGCGGGCTATCAGTTTATGGCCTCCAAAACCGTGCAGGGGCGGCACATATACGCCCTGGGGGGCAATATCAAGGCGGCAAAACTTTCGGGCATCAAAACAAATTGGGTGATGTTCTGGATTTATACGAATATGGCTGTTCTTGCCGCGGTGGCTGCCATAGTCTACGTTGCGCGTCTGAACGCGGCCAATCCCAAGGCCGGGCAGAATTTCGAGATGGACGCCATAGCCGCCTGTTATGTGGGCGGCTCCGCGGTGTCGGGAGGCATCGGCACGATTATCGGCGCGGTGGTCGGCGGTCTTTTTATCGGCGTGTTGAACAACGGTATGTCGCTGATGGGGGTCAGCATCGACTGGCAGCAGGCGATTAAGGGCTTTGTGCTCCTTGCCGCGGTTGCCTTTGACCTTGCGTCAAAGGCGCGCAGTTCTGCTAAATTGTAAAAGATGTTTTCCGGGAGCAATGTTATGGATGCAAAGCAGGCAATTGTTGAAGGCAAAACCTTCCTGGGAATAGAGCTTGGCTCTACCCGCATTAAGTCGGTGTTGATAGGCGAAGATCATGCGCCCCTTGCCTCGGGCGCCCAGGAGTGGGAAAACCGCCTGGAGGACGGAATATGGACTTATCATCTTGACGAGGCATGGGCGGGGCTTCGGGACAGTTACCGCAGTCTTGCCGCCGATGTCCACCGCCGTTACGGGACGAGGCTTTCGGCTGTGGGCGCCATTGGCATTTCCGCCATGATGCACGGCTACCTTGTCTTTGACAAAAACGACAAGCAGCTTGCGCCTTTCCGCACCTGGCGCAACACCACAACCGGAGAGGCGGCGGCGGCGCTGACCGGCTTGTTTCAGTTCAATATTCCCCAGCGGTGGAGCATCGCCCATCTGTATCAGGCAGTTTTGAACGGGGAGCCCCATGTCGGGGACATCGCCTTTTTGACGACCCTGTCCGGATATGTCCACTGGAAGCTGACCGGGAAAAAAGTTCTGGGGGTGGGCGACGCTTCAGGGGTTTTTCCCATAGCCGTCAATGATTACAGCCCGCGGATGCTGCGCCAGTTTGATGATCTGGTCTCGGACCGGGGCTTTTGCTGGAAGCTCGCGGACATTCTTCCTGCGGTCCTGAATGCCGGGGAGAACGCGGGCGCCCTTGTCGCTGAAGGCGCGGCCCTGCTGGATCCTTCGCTCTGCCTTGCCCCGGGCATTCCCTGCTGCCCGCCGGAAGGGGACGCGGGGACCGGCATGGCAGCGACCAACAGCGTGGCCATACGCACCGGCAATGTTTCCGCGGGAACATCGGTGTTCGCAATGGTTGTGCTGGAAAAGGATCTGTCAAAGCTGTACAGGGAAATCGACATGGTTGCTACGCCGGCGGGGAAACCTGTCGCCATGGTTCACTGCAACAATTGCGCCTCGGACCTTGACGGGTGGATCAGAATTTTCAAAGAAACTGCGGAGCTGACAGGATCAGGAATCGGCAAAGCAGAGCTGTACGAAGCTCTCTACGCTAAGGCGCTGGAAGGGGAAAGGGACTGCGGCGATCTCCTTGCGTACAATTACTATTCCGGCGAACCCATCACCGGGCTGGAACAGGGGCGGCCCCTTTTGGTGCGTATGCCGGACAGCCGCTTTACCCTGGCGAACTTTATGCGGACCCTGCTTTTTTCCGCCCTGGCGACCCTTAAGATCGGCATGGACATACTCACCGAAAAAGAACAGGCCCGGCTTGACCGGATTTTGGGGCATGGGGGGCTGTTCAAAACAAAGGGAGTCGGGCAGCGTTTCATGGCCGCGGCGCTGGGCGCCCCTGTGGCGGTCATGGAAAGCGCCGGCGAGGGCGGAGCCTGGGGCATAGCGCTCCTAGCGGCGTATATGCTGCAAAAGGAGCCGGGGGAAACCCTGGAGAGCTACCTGGCCGAAAAGGTTTTTGCCGGAAATTCCGGGGAGCGCATGGATCCTGATCCGGAAGATGTGCGGAGCTTCAAACAATTCATGGAACGTTATGCCGCGGGCCTTGCCATTGAGCGGGCCGCTGTGGAAAGCCTATAAAAACGGATGATGTCATAAGGAGGACACTATGGATCTTACAAAATTTGAATACTGGTTTATTGTCGGAAGCCAGGACCTTTACGGGGAGGAAACCCTCAAGCAGGTTGCCGACCACGCGAGGCTGATGGCGGATGAATTCAACAAGGACCCGCTGCTTCCCGGAAAAATTGTGCTCAAGCCCACGGCGCTATCGCCTTCCATGATCCGCTCTCTCTTTGAGGAGGCAAACGCCGCTCCTTGCTGCGCCGGAATTATCACCTGGATGCACACCTTTTCGCCTTCAAAAATGTGGATCCAGGGGCTGAGGTTGAACAGCAAACCTATTCTGCACCTGCACACCCAATTTAACCGCGATATTCCCTGGGATTCCATAGACATGGATTTTATGAACCTTAACCAGAGCGCCCACGGGGACCGCGAACACGGCCACATTTACGCGCGGATGCGCCTTCCCCGCAAGGTCGTCGCCGGGTTTTGGCGGGACGGGGAGGTCCGCGGCAGCATAGCTGTGTGGATGCGCGCCGCCGCCGCCCGGTTGGAGGGCATGAATTCCGTTGTGCTCCGCCTGGGCGACAATATGCGGGAAGTGGCTGTTACCGAGGGCGACAAGGTGGAAGCCCAGGTCAAATTCGGCTGGCAGGTAAACACCTGGGGCGTCGGCGATCTCGCGGCCCGTTACGCCCGGGTGAGCAACGCCGAAGCGGAAACCCTGGCAAAGGAATACGGGGAGCGTTACAGCCCTGCGCCCGCAGCAAACCTGCAAGCGGTGTTGGAGCAGGCAAAAATAGAAATTGCCCTGAAGCAAATGCTTGAAGCCGAGTCTGCCGGGGCCTTCACCACGACCTTCCAGGACCTGCACGGCCTGCCCCAGCTTCCCGGCCTTGCGGTCCAGCGGCTTATGGAACAGGGTTACGGCTTTGGCGGCGAAGGGGATTGGAAGCAGGCAATGCTGCTCCGCGCAGCGAAGGTAATGGCCTTGGGCCTTCCCGGCGGTGTTTCATTTATGGAAGACTATACCTATCACTTTGAGCCGGGAAAGGAAGCGGCCCTGGGCGCGCATATGCTGGAGGTCTGCCCCAGCATTGCTGCGGGGAAGCCCCGCATAGAGGTGCATCCCCTGGGCATAGGGGGCAAGGCTCCTCCGGCGCGGCTGGTGTTTGACGCTGCCCCCGGTCCGGCGGCGCTGGTCACGCTTATTGATTTGGGAGACCGGTTCAGGATGATTGCAAACGACATTGAAACTATTCCGATTGAACATCCCATGCCAAAACTTCCCGTGGCCCGCGCCCTGTGGAAACCCTGGCCAAATCTGAAAAGCGCCGCGGAGTCCTGGATACTCGCCGGGGGGACCCACCACGCGGTGTATGCAACGGCGCTCAACGCCGGGTATTTTAGGGATTGGGCGGAGATGAACGCCATAGAGTTTGTCCACATCGGAAGGGACACAAACACTGAACGCCTGCGGGACGAATTGCGCTGGTCCGAAGCCTGGTGGAGCCGGCATGGACGGGTATAAAACGCTGCGGGAAGAGGCGTTTGAGGCAAACCGGGAGATTCCCCTGAGAAGTCTGGCGATTTATACCTGGGGCAACGTGTCGGCCTTTGACGCGGCAAAGGGGGTATTCGCCATAAAGCCTTCCGGTGTGGCATACAACGATTTAAGCCCGGAATCTATGGTGGTGGTGGATCTGGACGCCCGGATTATAGAGGGAAAACTAAACCCTTCATCGGACACCAGGACCCATTGTGTGCTATACCGGGAATTTTCATGCCTTGCGGGCATTACCCATACCCACTCTCCCTACGCGGTGGCGTGGGCCCAGGCCCGGCGCGCGGTTCCGGTATACGGCACAACCCATGCGGATCACGGAGCGCGGGCCATACCCTGCAC
>JAISYA010000030.1 GCA_031270205.1 Treponema sp. | reverse complement strand
GGGACAAAGGCCCATGCCCTCTACACGCGGCTGGGCCTGCCCCTGACCGGCCTTCCCGCGGAGGCGCTGCCCTCCACCAGCGGCGCCAACGCCCGGTATTCACTGGCGGCATTGACGGAGCGGTACAGGGCGTTGCGGGCATAAAAAACCCCGCCGGAACGGGGTTTGTATGGCGGGTTGTTCACCGGGCCTCTGCCTTGGGTTTCAGATCACATTCTGGTAAAGTCGGTCACGTAGCTACTGGATCCCGGCTGTGTTACGGGAACGGCAAACCCGTTGCCGTCTACCTGCTGGCCGTTCTGCCGGTTATATACAAATTTCCGGCCCAAGCCCCGGGTCAGTTTTACGGCATCGTTGTTGTTGCTGAAGGTATAGGCGGTGGAATGGCTGATTTCCTTTTCCTTGCCGTCGCCGTTTTTCAGGTTCAGTTTGAGGGTCAGCGTGTTTTTGTTGATCGTGTAGGTCCCGGTACCTGAATACTCTGTTTCAACACCGGCGCGGTCGGAGATTTGATTGTGACCGCCCCCGGATTCATTCCGGTTGCTGACCCACCGGATGTTGACATTTTCGTCAATCTGCAGGTAGTTCTGCACCGTTATGGTTCCGTCGGGCCGCAGTTGCAGCACGATGGTTTTGTTGGTGTTTGCCCACGTACCGACCAGGGGATTATTGGGGTCCGATATGGAGCTCAGCGCGGGGCGCTGCGGGGCAGGGGATGCGCCGGAATTCTTGCGCCGCGCCGCTTCTTCCGCCGCCAGGCGCTCCGCTTCAAGCCGCGCGGCCTTCTCTACAGCCAGGCGCTCCGCTTCAAGCCGTGCCGCTTTATCCGCTGCCAGGCGCTCCGCTTCAAGCCGCGCCGCTTTATCCGCCGCCAGGCGCTCCGCTTCAAGCCGCGCGGCCTCCTCCGCTGCCAGGCGCTCCGCTTCAAGCCGCGCCGCATCTTCTGCTGCCAGGCGCTCCGCCGCAAGCCGCGCGGCCTCCTCCGCCGCCAGGCGCTCCGCTTCAAGCCGCGCCGCCTCCTCCGCGGCAAGACGCTCCGCCGCAAGCAGTGCCAACCGTTTCTTTTCCGCCTTGCTTTGACAGCCCGAACAGCCGGCGCAGCCCGCCAGCATCGCAAAAACAATCGTTACCAAAAGAAACAGGGTGATATATTTTTTCATTCAAAACTCCTGTATATTCTATGAGCTTGTTCCAAAACCCGGTTGGTTTTGAAACAAGCTGGAGAAAATTGTCAATTCCTTATAATGCAAGCATTTGTGGTTTATGCAAATTTCTCCAGGGGTAAGAAGCTGTTCCAAAGCTGAAGTTTTGGAACAGCCTCCTATAACAAATAATTATTTTTACGGTGGAAAAAGTCAAGGTTTGCCAATTAATATTGACGTTTTATTTTTGTCACGATAAGATCAGCGGATTGTGTCATAGAGGTACCTTTATGGATATTTTGCAGGAAAGTTTCCCTCTGCGGTTCGGCGCGGTTGACCGGTCCGGCAGGCTTACCCTGGCATCGACCTTTGACTTGTTTCAGGAGGTGGCTATCAGCCACGCGGAGCATCTTGGGGTAGGCAGGGACGCACTGGCCAGGATGAGGCAGGGCTGGATACTGTCCCGCATATCGGTCCTTATGGATCGCCGCCCCGTATTCGGCGAGACGATCACCGTCCGAAGCTGGCCCCGGGGCTGGGAAAAGCTCTTTGCTTTGCGGGATTACGATATTCGGGACGCCAGCGGCGCCGTCTTGGTCAGGGGCAGAAGCAACTGGCTGATCCTGGACCTTGACCGGCGCCGGCCCCTGCGGCCCCAGGGGCTTATGGCGGAACTTCCTCTGAATGAAGGGATCGACGCTCTGCCTTCCGGGGCCAATGGCCTTATGGCGATGGACGATCTGACCGGAGCCGGAGAACGGAGAGCCCGCTATTCCGACATTGATTACAATGGCCATGTGAACAACACCCGTTACATCCAGTGGATTCAGGATACCGTTGACAGCGCCCTGCTGGAGACGGCGGACCGGATGCGGCTGGACATTAACTATCTGAGCGAGATTCTGCCCGGCGAAACCACGGAGCTATGGATCGCCCCCCTGCCCCCCGATCCTGCCGGGTACGGTGCCGGGTACGGCGGCGGGTACGCTGGCGGATACGGCGCTGCGGAGGACGGTGCGGCGCAGGGCGCGGCGGACATGCCGTCCCGCTGCCTCCGTACCGGGGCCTTTGCCTTTGAGGGCAGGAAAAGCGGGGAGGAACAGGCGGCGTTCAGGGCGGAACTGAGGACTTGGAAAGACCAATGATGGTTTCCCTTGAGGCGGTACCCAGAAGCGCCGCCGCCCTGAAGGCTGCCGCCGCCGCTGCCGCCGAATTCAGCCGGATTACCATTATCAATGTGCCGGATCTGCTGCGCTTCCCGATCCGTTCTTGGGAAGCCTGCGGCATCCTGTCCGGTTCCGCAGCCGGTGTTCCCGCATCCGATGCCCCGCCGACCGGCGCCGTGGTACCCGGCGCCCCGGCGGCTGATACCGGCGCTTCCGCCGCCGGAAAACCCGTTATTCCCCTTTGTTTCATGCCCCACCTCAGGGCCGTCGACTACGATCCGGCGAAACCCTTCCCCCACGCCGGTTTTTTCCGCCGCGCCGGAATCCGCGCCTGCCTGGCGGTAAAGGGCGATTTGCCCGCCGGGAATGTCGCCGCGCCGGACCGCCCCTTCTACCCCGCCGAAACAACGGCGTTCATTAAAAAACTGAAGGCCGAGCTTCCCGATCTTGAGGTGTACGCCGCCTTCGATCCCTACCGGACCAACATCCGCTATGAGCTGGACTATGTGAAGGCCAAGGAAGACGCCGGGGCGGCGGGCTTCATGAGCCAGCCCTTCTTTGACCTCCGGCTGTTGGAGATCTACGCCGAATACCTTGAGGGAAAGCAGGTGTTCTGGGGCGTGTCGCCGGTCCTTTCCGCCGCCAACCGGAACTACTGGGAATCCCGGAACAGGGCCGTCTTCCCCCGAAACTTCCGGCCGGACCTGTACTGGAACGTGGACTTTGGCCGCCGGGTGCTCCGTTTCTGCGAAGACCGGAACTTCCACCTGTACCTGATGCCCATTAAGGTGGATTTGGCGGCCTATCTTTCAGGGGTCCTGGGATAGCGCCGCAACTTCAGTTGCTGAACAAATTCCTTGATAACGCTGTACCGGAGGCCGGACTCTTTCAAATTGCAGACTGAAATTTGCGGGGCGGATCTCTTGACTTCCGGTAAAAGACAGGTGTTAAATAGCGTTCCCGGAACAAAAACCGGGCAAATTTTTTGCATCGTTGGAGGCCGGATAAACCGGAAATTAACATCATGGGAATTATTGCGTCACGGACAATGAATCTATCCTATCCTGTGCTGGATTCAATCTTTATCTTTTTTTTCTGCGCGCTGCTTGTTGCCAATAAAAACTACCGCGCCCTTGTGTGGGGACTGGCGGCGGGTTTGTTATATTTCATCGTGGATTTTGGGATATTTCATCTCCTTACCCGTTCAAGAACCATAACGGAAGGATTCAGTCTGTTCTGGATACTCCTTTGGATGTCTTTTAGTTACGGGATTACCAATTTTGTCTGGATGTGGCTGTGGTTCGAAAAGAACGAACATTTTTGGGGTTACTCAACGCTGATTATTGCTTGGTGGATAGCCTGCCCCATGGTTTCGGAACTGTTCGGTGCGGCGCCGGTGTTCACGATTGCCAGAACCACCGGATCGTACCATGGCATCATGGGGCTCATCATGTTTGCAAGCTATGCCGGCGCGTTGATCTACAATATGCGGGCCGGAAAAGAAAAGAGGGTCAGTATCCCCAGGATGCTGTTCATCGGCATATTTATCCAGTTTTCCTGGGAATTTTCTCTACTGGTTTCCGGAATAAGAAGTGTGGGCGCCAGTCCGTTTGAGGCGATCCGTACCTTACTGGTCAATTCCCTGGTCGAAACAAACTTGGGCATTCCTTCTTCATATTTGCTTTTTGCAGGTATTACACGGAGCCTGGACAAACGGAAATCAGGCCGCCGGTAACGCGCAGGTCCGGTATATCGAACGCAAAGGCGCCTGGTGGTTGCCATCTCTATATAACGGTAACGGGTCCCACCTGTTTTTTGTCCTTTCGGGGTCTCAGGCGGGCGGTCAGCCTTATGCAGATACTTTCTGTTCCACCCTGAGACGGAAACC
>JAISYA010000188.1 GCA_031270205.1 Treponema sp. | reverse complement strand
ATGTCGTCCCTGGCGGTGATAAAGAGGATGGGGATCAATTTGTCCTGTTCCCGTACCATAGTAGCGAACTTGAAACCGTCCACTTCGGGCATCATAATATCGGAAATAATGAGGCCGATGATGTTGTCTATCATGTGGTCAAAGGCTTCTACTGCCGAAAGACAGCCAATGGCCCTGTAGCCCTGTTCGGCAAGGCGGGCGCAGACTATGCGGTTTAGTTTTTCATCGTCTTCTACAACCAGTATGTTGATCATGGGTTTCTCCCTGTGGGGTTAATTTTACCGCAAATTCAAAAAGAAGTTGTTAAAGAAATGTTAAATTTCACCTGAAAGTTGACAGGGGACGGTGTCTTTTGGGGTGCGGAAGATAGCTTTGTCAGGTTATGGGCAACGGAAGTACCGAACAAACGGTTAAGCGCCAAACGAAAGATATTTACGGCATCGGTTAATCCTGATTTCCTGTATTCCCTCTTGTTCGGAAAGTAAAATGCTGTTGCCCTGCGTCGAGGCGCGGACGTGAACAGGCCTGGTTCACGATGCTGGTTTTCATAAACTGCAGCGCTTCATCACGGCGGTGGGCAAGAAATGTGATTAAGGCCGGGTGCGTCATTAAGCCGGCCCTGCCGGTTCCGTTGGCAGGGCTGATAATTGCGGGCAATATGATGTATAATTTATCGTAAAGTAATGACTGTTAAAGAAATAGCGAAACTCGCCAATGTCTCCACCGGAACCGTAGACCGGGTTATATACAACCGGGGCCGGGTAGCGGCGGAGACTAAGGCGAGAATTGAAGCAATTATAGAACAATATCAATTTACCCCGAATCCCATAGCCCGCAGGCTCAAACGGAACCGCTCTTACCGGTTTTGCGCCTTTCTCCCCCGGCGGGATCAGGACGCCGGTTATTGGGGGCAGGCGCTGGAAGGCATACAGGCGGGAGACAAGGTGATTGCCCCGCTTGGCGTTGAAACCATGATTTTTGAATATGACCGTTATAACGTAAAGGAAATGAATAAAACGGCGGACGCCTTATTGGAGGCCGGCCCAGACGGGATAATCTTATCGCCCGTCATGCCCGAAAAAACCAAAGCGGTCATCGACGCAATTCAGGAAAAGGGCATTCCCTACATTTTTTTTGATGCCGACCTTCCCGGAACAAAGCCGCTTTGTACTATCGGGCAGGATTCGTTTCGGGGCGGCTACCTCGCGGGGAGATTGATGCATCTTTTTTTGGGAACCGTTACCAGGCCGGTCGCGGTTCTGGATACCCACGGGGAGGACTACCACATCACCCGGCGCAGAGACGGCTTTTTGCGCTATGCCGGGGAGCGGGGTTTTTCCACAGTGGTACAGGATTATTCGGATTATAAGGGAGCCGAAATATCGGTAGAAGAAATAAGCGTTTTCCTCAGGAAAAACCCCGGCCTCGCCGGTATTTTTATCACCAATTGTATGGCCCACCGCCTTGCAGAAGCCATAAGGAAGCAAAGAGAAAAACAGCCCCCGCTCATTGTCGGTTACGATCTTATTCCCAAAAACCGGGAACTGCTGCAGGAGGGAGATATATACGCGATTATCGCCCAGCGCCCGGAAGAGCAGAGCCGTGAAGCCCTGCTCTATTTGTACCGCAGTATCGTGCTGGAACAGAATATCCCGTCCAGAATAGAAATACCCCTGGATATGTATATCAGGGAAAATATCCCCGTTTCATGAAAATTATGGAAAAAAGCAAAAAATAAAATGAGCCTCCGCGCGGTCGTTGAGTTGTGCCGGAGCGGCGGCCCGTTTGAGGGGAAATTTATTATTGCGTTTTGCGGTTAAAAATTCTCCAAAAACCCCTCCAGTTTCCGCCGTATCCGCTCCGCCATTTCTCCTTCGTCCGGCCCTGCCTCTATCCATTGCACGCCGGGAATGGCGGCAAAAAACGTTGCCTGCCGTTTCGCGTAACGGCGGCTGTTTTGGGCGACGAGGGCCTGTACCCCGGCAATGTCCTCCGAAAGGCGGTAAACGCCGCCGATAGGCTCTTCAACAAAAAATTCCCGGTAGCCGATTGCCCGCAGTCCCGGATCCCGCGGCGTGTAGCCCGCCTCGTGGAGACGGCGGACTTCCGCCGGAAGGCCCCGGCGGAACATGGCGGCGCAGCGCTCATTGATACAGCGGTACAGTTCCTCTCTGGGCCGGGAAAGGCCAATGATGAGAAAACGGCCGGGGAAACCGCCGCCAGCCGTCTGAAAAGAGCTGACGGGACGGCCGCTGAGGCGCAGTACCTCCAAAGCCCTTAAAAGGCGGTATTGATCATTGATATGAATTCGCCCGGCGCTTAGCGGGTCGCCCAGGGCAAGCTCGTTCATCAATGCCCCGGCGCCCTGTTCCCGCAGATCCCGCTTTAAATTTGCGCGAACTTCCGGGTCCGAGGGAGGCGCTTCGGGAAGCCCCAGGATAAAATTTTTGAGGTAAAAGCCGGTACCCCCGGAAATTACCGGAAGCTTCCCCCGCCGGGCAATATCAAGACAGGCTTCGCCAGCAAGGCGCACAAATTCACCAACGTTGAACTGCTCGCCGGGATTGCGGATGTCAATGAGGTGATGGGGAATCTGTCTCCGTTCTTCCGCCGAAGGCTTGGCCGTGCCTATATCCATGCCCCGGTAGACCTGCATAGAATCTGCCGAGACAATTTCAGCCTCCCGCTGCCCGATACCTCCGTCACCGAACAGGCGCGACAGTATACCGGTTTTGCCCGACGCGGTGGGACCCAAAAAAATCAGCGCGGGAACAGGGCCGTTTGTCAGATTACTCAGTTTCCAGACGGAATTCGATTTCCTTGGTAAACACCTGCTGTGCCGCGAGGGAAACCACTTTGCCGTCATTATCCTCAATTTCGGGGTCGTTCAGCATGGAAAGCTGGTAGGAACGCCGGGATGCCGCTGAGGTAATCTCGTACATATTTTGATCATATTCAACAAGTTCTTGCAGGGGAAATATCATGATAATATAGTATATAATTGTGCCGTATCTGTCAACACGTTATGCACGGGGGGGCGGCGCATTGCCAGCCGCACATTGCGTTCTTTCCGGTTCATAACTCCCGCCTGATTTTCTCAAAGACGAAAGTATCTTCAGCAGTTTGTTGCGCTCCACCCATTATAACCCCACAAATCGCTTTCAGGTGATTTTTTACCCTGCAAATCACAAGTTGCTTTAGCAGCAAGCGCAACAGGCTGTCAATGCTGTGTCCAAATCAATTTGAATAAGCGGGTTTCGCTTTTCTTATGCTCCCCATAATTTCCCCGGCTGATATTTGGTTTTGTTTCTGTTTTCATACATGAAAATATAACACAAGAATACGTCTATATCAATATGTTTTGGACAGACACCGGCAGCCTTTTGCGGTTGTATTAATCATAAAACAACAAGAGCGCTTATCTTTCGAACTTCTTGCTGGCGGACAGCAGGGATCCCAAAACCATGAGGTGTACGGCGAGCAGTTGTATTACGTGAAAGAGGGTATCACCTTTGAACAGGACGCCCCGTACCCAGGAGACAATCTCAAAGACGATGTAAACCACCCATACTATGGCGATGATAAAGAGCAGCGTATTGATAAAATTCAGCTCAATTCCGAACAGATCGATGACGACCGCAACTCCGGCGATAAGCGCTACAACGCCGGTCACGGTGACCAGAATCGTGGTAATATCCCCCCTGCCGAGGGCCGCCCTGTAAATAATCGCGAAATCACCGCCGTTCTGAATACCAAGAACCCCGTTGGCAAACAGATATAGCCCCACGGCAAGCTGCCACACAAAAGCCCCTACACCTCGATTCATGTTAAACTCCTTTATGATGTCATGGTAATAAAAACACCGGGGAAAAGCAAGGGGGGGGGCCCTGGGAATACCGGGTGAAGAAAATGAGCATTGCCTGGAACGCGGGCTAAAGCCATATAAAACGTTTTTACTCAAAACAAGCCGAAAAAACGCCGATTATAAAGGGACGATTCTAAAATCCCGCGGGGTTTGTGTGTTGTACGCCAACCGGTGTTTTCATATAATTTGAATTAGGGGAGGATTTGGGCATGTCTGACAGCGAAGAACTGGATCTCGACGGCGGTGAGGCG
>JAISYA010000231.1 GCA_031270205.1 Treponema sp. | reverse complement strand
GGATCGACATAGGCTGTATTGAAGGGGATTAATCGCCCTCGCGGCAAGGCGGAACAGGGCGGGATCAGCGCAGGGAAAGGGATACCAGCGCCTGTGCGCGCGGCCTGTGGCGGGTGTTTCCCGCGCGGCCCGCGCTTATAGCGCCGCATAGTATGCCGCCCGCACCGTATGTGCCAATTAAAAAAAGCAAACGCCGATGCCCTGCCGCAATACGCGCGCTCTTCCCTTTTTCCTCATTTTCCGTTATACTACTCCCAATGGAAGAAGCCGGTGAAGCAGGCGGCGAGGGCAAGCGCAGCTTCAGGATAAACGAGTTTGAGGGGCCCCTCGACCTGCTGATCTTTTTGATCAGGAAAAACGAAGTTAACATATACGACATTCCCATTGCCCAGATAACCGAACAGTATCTGGACTATCTGCGCCGCGCCGAAACTTTGGACCTTGAGGACGTTACCGAATTCCATGTCATGGCGGCGACGCTGCTGTATATCAAGTCCCGGACATTGCTGCCGGTGGAAATGGAGGAAGACGGCGATTCAGCGGATCCCCGGCAGGAACTGGTGGACCGGCTTATCGAATACCAGAAATTCAAAAAACTCGCCGGGTTGATGGAAGCAAAGGAAAAAGAAGCGGAGTGGGTGATCGAGCGGCGCAAACTCCAGCGGGCTTTGCCCTTTGCCGACGGCGACCTTTGGGAAAAGGTTGATGTCTGGGACCTGTTAACAATTTTTTCCGCCATGCTGCGGCATCTGCCCGGTGAGCGTATCTTCGACCTGTACGAGGAAATAACGGTGAACGAAAAAATCACCCTGCTTTCCGAGTTTCTGGAAAACCGGGGGGAGTGCAGTTTTACCGATCTCGTGGTCCGCTCCAATTCGGTGATGGATATTGTCTGCGCTTTCATGGCGGTACTGGAAGCGTTAAAGATTCGGATGATCATCGTTGTCCAGCACCGCATGTTCGGGGATATTCTGATAAAACCCCACGCCGCGGCCTCATAACCATTTTTGGAGTTGCAGTTGACAGCGCATTTGGAAAAGGAAACGGCCCTCATTGAGGCGATTCTCTACCTGGAATCCGATCCCATAGACGAGGCGGCTATCGGCCGGATTTCGGGCCTTGCAAAAGAGATCGTGAAAGAGGCCCTGAAAAAACTGGAGGCGCGCTATGCCGCCCAGGATTCAGGGCTTGATCTGTCCCGCATCGGCGGCGGGGTGATGATCTCCCCCAAGCGGGACTATTGGGACAAGCTGAAAGAACGCTACGGCAAAAAAAACGAATCGAAAATTTCCCGCGCGGCCATGGAGACCTTGTCGATTATCGCCTATTCCCAGCCCGTTACCAGGGCCGAAATTGAGGCGGTCCGCGGTGTTTCGGCGGATAGTATGATCCGCCTGCTGCTTGAAAAAGAACTTATCCGGGAAGCGGGCAAAAAGGACGTGCCGGGCAAGCCTGCCCAGTACGGCACCACCAGGGAATTCCTCAAACTGTTCCGGCTTAATTCCATCGTCGATCTTCCCAAACTTGACGAAAGCGATATCGACCGCTTTGAGCTTGAAGGAGGGTGATGCGCGTGCGCGTCCACTTAATCGGGAAATTAACCGGGGACGGAAAACACGGACAAAAGCAGGAATTTCGGGCCAAAGGTCCGGCGCGTTGCGTAGCGAAGCGCGGTTTTCCGTGTGGTCTGTCTGTTGTTGATTGGAAGGCCGGGTACATACCTCGCCCTTCAGGGTAGGGAGCGTCATTAAAGGTACAATTTTGGATAGTAGGGATAACGATAAGGGCCTGCGTTTGCAGGTATATTTGGCCCACGCGGGAGTGGCTTCGCGGCGGGCCGCCGAGGCCTTCATTAGCGGGGGCAGGGTGTCGGTGAACGGGGAAAAGGTTAGCGTCCTGGGAAGCAGGGTTTTTCCCGGCGACATTGTACTGCTGGACGGCAAACCCGTGCGGGCGGAAAGCGGTTTCGTCTACCTTGTCCTTCACAAGCCGCCGGGCTATATTTGCGCTTCCCGGGACCCCCAGGGGCGGCCCCTGGCTCTGGATCTGATTCCGGAGGGATCCTCACGGCGGCTGTACAACGTGGGCCGTCTGGATTTTTTGTCTTCGGGGCTTATTTTTTTTACCAACGACGGGGATTTTACCGCCCGCCTGGGGCATCCCCGTTCAGGCCTTGAAAAAGAGTACCTGGTGGACGCGACCGGCCCCATCCCTGGCGAGGCCGCGGAGGCTTTAGCGCGGGGGATTACCATTGACGGGGTGCGCTATCAGGCTAAAGAAGTGGAAAAAACCGGCCGCAAAAGTCTGCGAATAGTGTTGGTTGAGGGGAAAAACCGGGAAATCCGCCGGGTGTTTTCCCACTTCCACCTGCACCCGGCGCGGCTCTGCCGGGTACGCATCGGCCCGGTGACGCTTGGCGATCTGGGCGAGGGCGCTTCGCGGCCTTTGACAAAAAACGAATTGGAGAGGTTGAATAATGGTCATAGCCATTGACGGGCCTGCGGGATCGGGAAAAAGTACTATCGCCAAACTGCTCGCGGAGCGTCTCAAAGACGGGGAGGGCAGGGGCTTTACCTGCATCAATTCGGGGAACCTCTACCGGGCGATCACTTTAGGCTGCGTCGGCGCCGGTATCGATCCGTTTGACGGCGAAAAAGTGCTGGAATTCGCCCGGAAAGCGGCAATCGACTACCGGGAGGATCGCGTGTTTCTTGAAAACGGGGATGTTACCGGCGGCCTCCACACTGACGAAATCGACCGTTTTTCGGCGCCCCTTTCGGCTATTGTGCCGGTACGTCATCTGGTAAACGACCTTGTCCGCCGCCTTGCCGAAAGGGGCAACGTTATCACCGAGGGCAGGGACATGACCACTGTGGTTTTTCCCGACGCCGAGTATCGTTTTTACCTTGACGCCTCGGTCCAGGCGCGGGCGAAGCGGCGCTTTGAGCAGGGGATTTCCCGCCTCAGCATGGAGGAAATCCGCGAAACCATAGCGGCGCGGGACGCGATTGACCAAAATAAAACCGAAGGAAGCCTTAAAATCGCCCCCGGAGTACGATATATCGATACATCGGGCTTGACCTTAAACGAAGTTTATGACAAATTGATAGCTGTAATAAAACAGGAAAATAAAGCAGAAGGACAGGACATGGCTCAGATGGAAGTGGAATCGGACACTAGTTCGATAAAAGACGGCGAGAACATTCAGACTCAACTACAGGAAGAGTACTTGAAATCCCTTGAACAGCTTGAAGAAGGCCAAATGGTTGAGGGCAATGTTATTCAGGTAACCGCGGACCAGGTATTTATTGACGTGGGTTATAAATCCGAAGGCAAAATACCTGCCTCCGAATTTACCGAAATCCCCAAAGTCGGGGACGCCGTTTCGGTTATCCTCATCACCAAAGAAAACAAGTATGGGGAAGTTATTGTATCCAAACAAAAAGCGGACGTTAAAATTTTCTGGAAGAACCTGCGACAGGCCTTTCAGGATCATACCGCGGTCGAAGGAACTATTGAAAAGCTCGTCAAAGGCGGTTTCGATGTTGATCTTGGCGCGGGTGTGCACGCCTTCCTCCCGATCAGCCAGTCCGACGTGCAGAAGGTCGATAAGCCGGAACAGTTCGTCGGCCTTAAAACCCGGTTCTATGTGGAGCGGCTGTACTCGGACGGAAAAATCAACATCGTGGTGAACCGCCGCAAGTTCCTCGAAGAAGAGCTTGAGCGCAAACGGAACGATTTCTTTGAGAACACTCCCATCGGCGCGGACGTTACCGGCGCGGTAAAGAGTTTTACCTCTTTCGGCGCGTTCATCGATCTCGGCGGTTTTGACGGCCTCCTCCACATCAACGACATGAGCTGGGGACACGTTACCCGGCCCAAGGACTTTGTGAAAAAAGGCCAGGAAATACGCCTCAAGGTCATCCGCATCGATCCGGTTGAAAAACGGATCAACCTTTCGCTCAAACATTTTACCGACGATCCCTGGGTACACTTTGAAGACAAGTACCACGTCAACGACATAGTTAAAGGCACGGTGACCAAACTCACCGATTTCGGCGCTTTCATCGAGCTTGAAGAGGGCATTGAGGGCCTTGCCCATATTTCCGAATTCTCCTGGGTGAAAAAAATCCAGAAACCCCAGGAACTGGTAAAATCCGGCGACATTGTGGAGTGCATGATCCTCGGTTACGATTTGCAGGCGGGGAGGGTCTCGCTGGGACTCAAACAGGTAACGGACAACCCCTGGGAAACCATTGACGAAAAATATCCGGTGGGAACCAGGCTTGTCCGCAAAGTGGTAAAAATCACCAACGCCGGCGCTTTTGTCGAGCTGGAAGAGGGCATTGACGGCTTCCTCCACGCCGACGATCTTTCCTGGACGAAAAAAGTAAAAAACCCGAAAAGCGAACTTACGGAAGGACAGGAAATTGAGGTCATGGTTATCGAGCTTGACCGGGAAGGCCGCAATATTAAACTGGGTGTAAAGCAGCTTTCCGAGGACCCGTGGGAGAATTTTGCCCGGACCTACAAGCCCGGTTTCCCGGTGGAAGGGGAAATCGCGTCGATCACCGATTTCGGCATTTTCGTACGGGTTCCCGGCGGCATTGAGGGGCTTATCCACAAAACGAATCTTACCGAAAACCGGGATGATAATCCCGATGACGCCCTGAAAAAATACAAGGTCGGGGACAAGATCAAGGCGGTGGTTCTTGAGTTGCAAGGCGACAAGCAGAAGGTTGCTTTCTCGATCCGTGACTATCAGAAGAAAATGCAGCGGGAGGAAATATCCCGTTACATGGCTGAAGGGGAATCCGGCGATTCTACCTACACCCTTGGGGCTTTGCTGAAATCGAAAAGCAGCGCAGACGCTCCTCGGGGCGCGAATTCCGAATAGCGGCCACGGTGACGGTATACAAGACGGCCGATTATGCTGTCAAAAATTGACGCCCAAAAATTTAACACTCTGATCGAGATTAACACTCTCGTAAACTCAAATTACCGGGATGTCCGCCCCCTGCTTGCCCGGATTCTGGAATCCGCCACGAGGCTGTGCGGCGGGGAGGCCTCAAGCATGCTGCTCGTGGACAGGGAACGGCAGGAACTGCAGTTTGAAGTGGCCGCCGGTTCCAAAAGCCAGGAAGTCAGGCGGTTCACCGTCAAAATGGGGGAGGGCATTGTCGGCTGGGTAGCTCAGCACAACAAGTCAATCATCGTAAACGATGTTCCCAACGATAAACGCCATCTGAACGCCGGTTCAAATCAGAAGGAATATCCTTCCAGTACCATGATCGCCGTTCCCATGCGGATCAAAGACGAATGTATGGGAGTTATCGAGGTCATCAATAAACAGGAAAAGGCGGCTTTTACCCAGGAAGATCTTGAATGGCTTGAGATATTCGCCAACCAGGCTGCCCTCGCTATCGTCAATACCAAAAGCATTGAACAGGCCCGCAGCGAGATTCGCATTTTGCAGGACCGGCTTGACAGCAACAAGGGCTTTCACACGATGATAACGACAAGCCCCGTGATTCTTGAAAAAATCGATATGATTGACCAGGTGGCAAAGACCGATTCCTCGGTGCTGATCCTGGGGGAGAGCGGGGTAGGGAAGGAGCTGTTCGCCGAGCAGATACACCTGCGCAGCCCCCGCAGCCGCGCCCCCTTTATCCGGGTGAACTGCGCGGCCCTGCCCGAAGGGCTTTTGGAGAGCGAGCTTTTCGGCCATGTTAAAGGCGCGTTTACGAACGCGGTAGCCAACAGGCAGGGCCGTTTCGAGATGGCCAACGGAGGTACGATCTTCCTTGACGAGATCGGCGATCTGCCCCTGGCGCTGCAGGCGAAACTCCTGCGGGTTATCCAGGAAAGGACCTTTGAAAAAGTAGGCTCCGACACCACGGTAACCGTCAACGTGCGGATACTCGCCGCCACAAACAAAGACATTGAGGCCCTGGTGGAGAAAGGAGAGTTCAGAAGCGACCTGTACTACCGCCTCAACGTGCTGCCCCTGTATATCCCGCCCCTGCGGCAGCGCCCGGAGGATATTCCCGAACTGGCGAAATTTTTCCTTGCCAAATTTATGGGGGAAACGAAAAAGCAGTTTGACGGCTTTTCCGGCGAGGCCATGGAGGCGATGCTCACCTATTCCTGGCCGGGCAATATCCGGGAGCTTGAAAACTGCATAGAGCGGGCCTGCGTCTTGGGCAAGAACAAGCTGATACAGCGGGAAGATCTTTTCCTGAAAACCGGCTCCGGCATGGTGGAAGCGGAGTCCGGGGACCGTGACCTTAAAACCGCGATCAACGCGTTCAAGACCCAATTTATCCGCAAGGTACTGGAAGAAAACAACTGGAACCAGACCGAAACCGCCAAAGCGCTGGACATACAGCGGACCTATTTATCAAAGCTGATAAAAGATTTGCATATACTCAATCCCAAGGAGTGATACATGGAAAATAACGAAAAACTGAGCCTCGTTGGGCGTATCAACGCATTTACCCAAAAAAACAGAAAACCCATTTTTATTTCCCTGGGCTGCATAGTGGCGCTGCTGGTCATTTTGGTGGCGGTGTTTTCCCTCTCCGACCTGTTCCGGAAAAAGGCGATAAGCAGGGCCGAGGAATTTAACCGCCGCTATGAGGAACTGCGTTTTTCGATTAACGAAGAATCATCGGCGGAGAATGTAAAAACCCTGCTTGCGGAACTCAGTTCTTTTGCGGGGAAAAGTTCCGGTTACGCCGGCGGCAGGGCCTGGTCCATTATCGCCGCTATTTATGCCGATAAAAAAGAATGGGCCGAATCCGAAAAGGCGTGGACAAGCGCCGCGAAGGCCGCGGCAAAAACCTACCTTGCCCCGGCGGCTTATTTTAACGCCGGCGTAGCCGCCGAAGAGCAGGGAAAAACCGGGGAAGCCATAGCGCTGTATACCCAAAGCATAAGCGATACCCGGAGCGTCTTTCCCGGCGCGGCCAGGGCCCAGTTTTCCATCGGCAGGCTACAGGAATCCCTCAATGATACCGCCGCCGCCATTGCCGCCTACCGCGCGGTAATCTCAGGCTGGCCCGCCGACGCGGTTTGGACGAGCCTGGCCCACAGCCGGATTATCGCCCTGGAAAAATAGCCGCGATCCTTCGGCTGCGTCCGGGGATCGGGCGTAAAGAAGCAATTTAACCACTATTGGAGTAAATGCTTTTGCCCTGGCACAAAGGGGGCTTGCAGAGGAAGGGCGGGGTAGCTTATAGTTGAATTGTGTTTAGGAAGGATATAATTGTGTTTAGGAAGAATATGACAAAAAAAACAGGTATTCTAATTCCGGCGGTTTTTGCCGTCTGCTTGGGTTCCTGCGGGTTGGAGGAGTATTCCTATGTTCCGCCAGTGCCTCAAGGTAATATTGTTGAAGTTGAATTGAACAACAAGGCTACCATGCGGCTCCCCACCAGTGCCGGCAGCAATGTTTTTACCAATTTCAGTATTTTATACCGTATTTATGTAAGCGCCCAAAATGAAAGCGGTCAAATTCAGACCTCCAGTTCCGCGCTGAGCGCCATAAATAGTTCCCTGGCATCGGACTATTCGTATATTTATCCCAGTACCGATGTTACCAGCACTACGACAAATACCAATGTCGACAGCATTTTCAGAAGCAGGGGCTATTATGAGATGGCCCTGGAAGGTACGGATATTAAGACTCTGCTGGACAACGGCAGCCTGGGTAAAACAATCGTAATAGAATGTTCGCCTATTGTCGGAAGTATTCCCACCTTAACAGTTGAAGGAGGGATCTCCTATAATTTGTACCGTTCCAGAGGTGAGGATTATATACAGACCGACAGCAACAGGCCTTTGCCTGATCGTTATTTCCAAAACCACGCGGATCTTAACGCCGGCCCGGATAACACCGCAAAAACCAATTTGGATGTGGCCGGCAATTCTTCCATAGGGTCCGCATCCAAATATACCTACATATCTTTATATGTTGTCGCGGTAGGAAAAGATAAAATGGCCAACATATTCAGCAGCCCCACATTTATCGGCATACTCAGACTCCCGGAGAAGTCTTCTTGACCGCAAAGGGGAGAGAGCGAAGATCTTAACGAAAAGGGATATTTGGCGTACTCTAATCCCCTTTTTATATATCATTTACTATTCATAATGTATATTCTGTCTACTTCGGTATTTTTTTAGCCGGCGCGCGAGCTTTAGACTTGCCGGGTCAAAGTTCACTCAATACCCAGTTTTTCCGCGGTTCGGCGGGCTTTGCGGGCCAGGCTTTCGTTCCGGTCACCGGTGAGGGTTTTTATTTCCCCGGCGAGGCCGGTAAGGTTGTTGTTAACGGCCAGGTCCAGGCCGTAGGATTTTTCCACAATGCCCGCGCTTTGCATAAGGCGGCGGGCGACCGATTCGGCGCTTTCGGTCCGGGCCTCGGCGATTACTTTAAGAAAGCCGTTGTACAGGGCGTTCTGGTTTTTCTGTTTTGCCTCGTCCAACTCGGCGATCAGGCGGTCAAGGTACGCTGCGGGGGCGTTTTTTATCAGCATCTCCGAAGAGCCGATGCGGACACGGTCGGAATTTTTGCGTTCCTTGAACAGGCTTTCCAGTATGCTCATCGCTTCTTCGTTACCGATAGCGCCCAGGGCGCGGATTGCCTCGTCTTTTACATTGGGGACTTCATCCTGTTCGGCGCGGTATTTCAAATAGGGAACGGCGGCAACGAGTTTTCGTTCCCGGCTGGCCTGAGCCGCCGCGAGACGGGTCCGGTAGTAGGAATCCCTGAACGCCTCAAGGATGGCGCGGTCCGTCTTGTTGCCGGAAAAGGGACCGAGGGCGGCTACCGCGCCGGAACGGACATTGGGGTCGCCCGCGGAAATGCAGGCAAGGACGGCGTCAAGCCCGCCCGGGTCGCCGATTTTGGCAATGGAATCCAGGGCGGCGATGCGCAGCGCGGCGCGCTCTTCGTTGTTGGCGGCGATTTCGGCGAGAAACGGGACGCCCTTAACCGAGCCGGTCTCTCCCACGGCGCTTATGATATCCCGCTGGTTTTCCTCCCCCGGATCGCGGTAAGTGTAATAGTCGATGAGGTACCCGGCGGCTTCGTCCTTCCCTTCCCCGCCGGCTCCGCCCGCGCGGCCCAGGGCGCGGAACGCGGCGTTCATATAGCGCCGTTCTTCGGCGTCGAGGAGTTCCATTAAAACCGCCCCGGCTTTTTCGTCTTTTGTTCTGCCCAGATACTCAATGGCGGCTAAAACCGTTTCATTGGCCTCCCCGCTCCGTTCCTGTACGGCCCTGATTGCCCGCTCTTCCAGGCCGCTTTTTTCCCGCTCGCCGAAAAAGCCGAATATGCCGCTGAGGATTTTCTGGTTTCTGGTGTTTTCCGCCAGGGCCGCAAGTTCTTCGTCAAGTTCGTCAGAGCCTTCGGTTTTCAGCGTCTGCACAAGGGCGGCGATTTCCGTCTCGGTACCGTAGCTGATGGTGGCAAGCCGGCCGGGGTCGGGGGGATTCGGCGCGGAGGCCGCGTCGGACGGCGCGGATGTATCGGAGGCCGTTTGCGCGTCGACCGGCGCGGACGTGTCGGAGGCTGTGGAGGCGTCGGGTGACGCGGGCGTATCCTCTATAGCGGTACCGGCCGCGCTCTCGTCAGACGGCGCGGATTCGGCGGACAGATCCGGCGTTACGGATATGTCCGGAGCTGTGGGAGTGTCGACCGGCGCGGAGACTTCCGGAGACGCGGATTCGGCGGGCGCGGCCGGCGTTACCGGTTCGCTCTCCTCCTGCGCATACAGGAAAGCGCCCAGAAAAAAAATACCCAAAACGAAAAAAAGATTTTTCATGCCTGCTCCTCCCTATACCGGGAAAGAAATTGCTTTTTGAAATCAGGAAAGCGGTTTTCCTCAATGGCCCGGCGGGCATTGAGGACCAGTTCGTTCAGAAAATACAGGTTATGGTAACTGGCCAGCATGGAACAGAGTATCTCCCCGGACTTAAAGAGATGCCTGAGATAGGCCCGGCTGTACTGCCGGCACACCTTACACCCGCACTCTTTATCTATCGGCGAAAAATCAAGGCGGTTTTCGGCTTTTTTCAGGGCAAACGGCCCCGCGCGGGTATACACTTTACCGTTTCTCGCCTCCCTCGTGGGAAGCACACAGTCAAACATGTCGATTCCGTTCTCTATGGCGTCAAGAATGTACTCCGGCGTGCCAATTCCCATTACATAGCGGGGTTTTCCTTCCGGCAGCAGGGCGGCGCTCAGGGCGAGGTACTCGGCAAAAACATCGGGCGGCTCCCCAACGGAAAGCCCGCCAATGGCTATGCCGGGAGTGCCGGAGCGTATACAAGCCTCCGCGCTCCGCTCGCGCAGATCGGGGAAAAAGTTGCCCTGGACTATGCTGAACAGCAGCCCCCGGTACACGCCGCCCGCCGACTTTTCCTCCCAGGCGGCCTTTGCCCTGAGCAGCCATTCGCCGCTGATGTCCAGGGCCTTTTCCGCTTCGGCGCGGCCGCTTCCCCAGCCGCTGCACACGTCAAGCTGCATCTGGATGTCGCTGCCCAGCACAGCCTGAATGTCCACGACTTTTTCGGGGCAGAGAAAATGCCGGGAGCCGTCAATATGGGACTGAAACCAGGCCCCTTCAACGGTAATTTTACACAGGGCCGGCAGGGAAAAAACCTGAAAGCCCCCGGAGTCGGTGAGGATGTTCCGTTCCCAGTTCATAAAACGATGCAGCCCCCC
>JAISYA010000204.1 GCA_031270205.1 Treponema sp. | reverse complement strand
GACTATCCCGTTGACATGCGGGTGAGCGCGGTGGAATGGGTGCCGGGCTCCATCAGTTTTGAAGACACGCTGGAATTTGTCAAAAAGGCGCAGGACTACATTGACACGGTTCAGATAAGCGCCGGTCTCGACATCAACCACGAAGGCAATGTACACATGGTCACTACCAATTTCAAGGAACGGATGGTAAACCGCGGGTACGCAAAAATTGTGCGTCAAAACGTGAAGATCCCCGTAAGCGTGGTGGGCGCCGTACTTAACCCTTCGGACGCGGAAGAAATTATCGCCGCCGGTGACGCGGATATGGCTGCCTTTGGCCGGAGTTTTACCGCCGACCCCGGCTGGCCCGACAAGGCGAAGGACGGCCTGGAAGAAGACATCACGCCCTGCATACGGTGCATGCAGTGTTACCACATATCCACCAACCGGCGTAATGTGGGCTGTTCGGTGAATCCCCGTTTTACCAATGAGGCGTTCATAAAGGAACACCCCGGCAGGGCGGAAAAGGAAAAGCGTGTGGTGGTGGCGGGCGGCGGCCCGGCGGGGCTTATGGCGGCCATTACCGCCCGCCAGAGGGGGCATGATGTGACCCTCTTTGAGAAAAGCGAATTTCTCGGCGGCGCGCTGCGTTACGTGGCCATGGAATATTACAAAGAAGATATCCGCGGCTATCTGGAATACCTGCTGCGCAAAGTCCTGGCCAGCGGCGCCGGGATCCGTCTTTCTACCGAAGCCACGCCGGAACTTGTGAAAAGCCTTGAACCCGACGCGCTGTTTGTGGCCATCGGCGCGTCGCCAGTCAGGCCCGCCATACCCGGCGCGGACCTGCCCCATGTGGTTGGTTTTTATCACGCAATTCAGCACGGGGAAGCACTCGGGCGGCGGGTGGCAATAATAGGGGGCGGCACCATCGGCGCCGAAATTGCCCTGGAGCTTGCCGAACGGCACGGCAAAGAGGTGTATCTCGTGGAGATGACCGGGGAAATTGCCGCGCAGGGCAACATGCTGTACCGTATCGCCCTGCGGCAGAAAATGGACGCCGCGCCGAACCTTGTACGGCTGCTGAACACAAGATGCGTCGAAATCAAGGCGGACGCGGTGGTGCTGGAACAGGACGGGGAAGGACGGCGCATCCCCGTTGACGGCGTGGTGATCGCCGCCGGGGTGGCCGCCAGGCGCGGGGAGGCCGAAGCCTTCTACGGCATCACGGCCGACACCTTTTCAATCGGCGACTGCAACAGGCCCGGCAAAATAATGGAGGCGGTATTTGACGGATACGCCATCGCTTCCCGGCTGTAAGACCAGGCCCGCGATGCCGGAAAATTTTTTGTGGGGCGGCGCGGTGGCGGCCAACCAGTGCGAAGGCGCCTACAACGCCGGCGGCAAGGGGCTCAGCACCGCCGATGTGCTTGCCGCGGGCAGCCAGGGCGTACCGCGCCCGTACACCGACGGGGTGAAGCCGGGCCTGTACTACCCCAGCCACGGGGCCATAGATTTTTATCACCGCTACAAGGAAGACATCGCCCTCTTTGCCGAAGCGGGATTCAAATGCTTCCGCACTTCCATCAACTGGACGCGGATCTTCCCTGAGGGAGACGAAGAGAGCCCCAATGAGGCGGGACTGCGGTTCTACGACGGCCTCTTCGGGGAATGTCTCAAATACGGCATCGAACCGGTCGTCACCATAAGCCACTACGAGACCCCGTATACTCTGGTAAAAAAGTACGGTTCCTGGCGCAGCCGCCGCATGATAGAATTTTTTACGCGGTACTGCGAGGCCATATTCACGCGGTACAAAGAAACGGTGAAGTATTGGCTTACGTTTAACGAGATTAACGTCATCACCCTGAACCCGGTAATGGCGGCGGGCATCCGTGTAGAAGCGGACGAATCTTTCGACCGGGTGGTGTATCAGGCGGCCCATCATCAACTGGCGGCCAGCGCAAAGGCGGTTGCCCTGGGACGCGAAATAAACCCAAACTTCAAATTTGGCATGATGATGCTGTACCCGCCCTTCTACGCCGAAACATGCAGGCCCGAAGATCAGCTTGCGGCCATGGGGGCAATGGACAGCCATTATCTTTTTTCCGACGTACAGGTCCGCGGCGCGTATTCCCGGAAGGCGATCAACATGCTGACGGAGAAAGACGCCCTGCCGGACGAAGAAGCCGGGGACGCGGAGATTTTGAAAAACGGAACGGTAGACTTTATCGGCTTCAGCTACTATAACAGTAACGTAGCCACAACACGCAAGGAAGCGGGGTTCACGGGCGGCAACATGCTGAACGCGGTCAAGAATCCGTATCTGAAAGAAAGTGAATGGGGCTGGGCCATAGACCCCGCGGGCCTTCGTATCGCGATGAACAATTTGTACGACAGGTACGGCGTGCCGGTATTTGTCGTGGAAAACGGACTCGGCGCGCAGGATGTTGTAGAAGAGGACGGTTCCATCCGCGACCCCTACCGCATCGATTATCTGCGCCGTCATATCATGGCCATGAAGGACGCCGTTTTAACCGACGGGGTAGCGTGCCTTGGCTACACGGTGTGGGGCTGCATCGATCTGGTAAGCGCCTCCACCGGCGAAATGAAAAAACGCTATGGCCTTATCCATGTGGACAAAAACGACGATGGAAGCGGGAATCTCGGGCGCAGGAAAAAGGATTCTTTTTACTGGTATCAGCGGTGCATCAATACAAATGGAGAAGAATTGGGCTGAGAGGATAATATGTATAGTGTGATTGTACAGGTTAGTAACAAATCGGGTTTACACGCACGGCCCGCTTCGGATTTGACAATGAAGGCAAAGGAATTTTCCTCATCTATTAGTATCAGGAATTTGGATCTGGAACATCCGGTGGATATCAACGCGAAGTCGGTGGTAAAAATTATGGCCGGAAAAATAAAAAAGGGGACCAGGATTGAGATAACGGCGCGGGGTGAAGACGAGAAACAGGCTGTCGATACCCTTGTCGATCTACTGGCGTCAGGGTTTGGGGAATAAGTTTCGCCTGTTGGCATTCGATCTGGATGGCACAACGCTTGTCAATGGCGCAGGCCTGTCGGCCTTTACCATTGACACTCTGAAATTAGTAAAAAAGACAGGCTGCCGTCTTGCCGTATGCACCGGACGCCCGGAAACACTTGTGCCGCGGTCCGTATGGGACATTCCTTTTCTGGACTATGTTATAAGCGCGAACGGCGCCATGACAAGGGAACTAAAAAGCGGAAAGGTACTGTCGCTCATACCCCTTGACAAGGATGCGGTCAAAGCGGTATACGAACGGAAAAGACAGAGCGGCGCGGGACTACAGGTACATTTCCCCGATACCGGACAAATTGATCTAAAAGCCTGGTACCGTATGTACCGGTATATGAAAAAAAGTAACCCGGAGGAATCTCTTTGGGAAAACTGGCGGAGGGACAATCGCTTGTTTTCCGTGTATCCTGTTGTTCACGGGTTTGTTCGAAAAGCCGGTGAATCGATTATCAAGATGGTATGTGTTTATCGCAGCATAGACGAATGCGAAAGTCTCCGGGGATTCTTCTCGGATATTGATAAAATCGAGGCTGTTTCCAGCATGAACATTGATATTGAAATAACTGCCAAGGGAGCGACCAAGGGGTGTGCGCTTGGTATGCTTTGCCGTAAAATGTCAATAGAAAAGCGCAGCGTATTTGCAATTGGAGACGGTGAAAACGATATTTCAATGCGTCTATATGCCGGCTGCCTGGTCGCCATGGGCAACGCGGCGCAGGGCCTTCTGCGTGAAGCGGATTATATCGCAGGATTCGCGCATGATGATGGGGCGGCCAGGGCAATGCGCCGCTATGTTTGTGGCCTTGAGTAAAAGAATGGGGGACAGGATGAAACTGGAAGGAATACCCGTATCTCCGGGAATCGGTATCGGACCGGCATATATATACA
>JAISYA010000174.1 GCA_031270205.1 Treponema sp. | reverse complement strand
GGCGGACACTTCAGGTTAGGGCGGACAGACGCTCAAAGCAATCCCTATTCTTGAGTGGTATTCAGCTTCGGTGATTTTGTCCTTCAGAAAATCGGTGATGATGAGGCGGACAACCGGAGGGAAGGAGTTCCAGTAGCGCGCGGGCCAGGCGCCCAGTTCCGCGCGGAGGCTTTCGTCCATCGCTTCGCTCATGGCGCCGCGGGAAAACGCGACAAACTGCTCGACCATTGCGGACAGCATGTCCCGGGGCGGCTTAACTCCTTCCCCGGTATTTTCACCGGCGTTTTCCGGAATCCACGCCCGGCAAAGTTCTTCGATTTGCGCGTCGGTCAGCTCCGGCGCTTCCTCCCTGATGATCCTGACCGCCATGTCCCGGACCGACTTTTTCAGGCCCTCAACGCCCGCCCCTATGCCGGCGTCGAGGGTGAGCGAAAGCTCTTTTGCCATGCGCTGGGGGCTCATTTCGAAGGCGCCTCCGGTCAGGAACAGTTCCCGCCGCCGCCTGGCCACCGCTTCGGCAAGCGCCTCTATGGAAGCCTCGTCGCTGCGGTTGAGAATATAATCCAGTGTCTGTATCAGTTCGGTATCGGCCATTGCAATAGCATAACCGTTAAAGCGGCATTGGACAAGCGGACTATTTCGATCATAATAAGCCCATGAAACTTACCGTCCTTGGCTCCGGCACTTCCCACGGCATTCCCGTGCTGGGCTGCCGCTGCGCCGTATGCCGCTCGGAAGATCCCCGCGACAATCGAATGAGGGCCTCGCTCTACGTTGAGGGCAAAGGCGGCGAGGCGGCGGTGATCGACACGGGGCCGGAATTCCGCCTGCAGGCGCTGAGGGCGGACATACGCAGGCTGGACGCAGTGTTTTTTACCCACGCCCACGCCGACCACATCCACGGCCTGGACGATGTGCGGCCCCTGAGCGTGAAAACGCCGCTGCCCGTGTACGGCAACAAGCCAACCATCAGGGAAATCAGGGAACGGTTTTCGTATATCTTCAAAAACACCCAGCGGGGCGGCGGCAAACCCCGGATCATTCCCACCGCGGTTTCCGCGCCACTTGCCGTCGGGGGCCTCCGCTTTACCCCCGTTCCGGTCAAACACGGCGCGCTTGACATTTTGGGCTGGCGCATAGACGAGGCCGGCAAAACCGCGGCGTACCTCACCGATGTCAGCGCTATCCCGCCCGCTTCCCTTCCCCTCATCGCCGGGGCGGACATCCTCATTATCGGCGCACTGCGGGAACGGTCCCACGAGACCCACTTCAATTTTGCACAGGCCCTGCATACGGCGGCCGGCCTGGGATCACGGCAGGTCTTTCTGACCCACATCTGCCACGACTACACCCATCGGGAGATAGAAGCGTACTGCCGCAATTTCATCCTTGAACGGGAACTGACCGGAATTGCCATGGGGCCGGCCCGGGACGGCCTGGAGCTGCCGCTCTAATAGGTGACGATAAGCGCGTGAAACACCAGAGGGACAGAGCCGGTATTGGCGATGCTGTGGAAAGCGCCGTTGCCGGTGATCATCGTGTCGCCGGGTTTTACCGGAACATCTTTTCCGTTGTCGTTCACCATTCCACTGCCTGAGAGGATAATGTAATATTCGGTTTCGGCATCGTGTGCGTGCCTGCCGATAGATGCCCCGGGCGGCAGCGTTAATTCCGCCAGCATACGAATATTCCGTTCGTTTTCACAGTCCACCAGCTGGGTGAAGTTGGTGATTCCTTCCCCGCCCCGCATTTTTTCCCTGCTTTCAGTTTTCATTTCATTCCGATGAATAACCATACATTCCCTCCATACGATATAAGCATGTCGCCTTCCAAAAATACCGCAATTTTACCCGCCGCGCAAGCGGGACCCGGCTTTCTTCTCCCACATCGCCAGATACACCCCCGCAATTACCAGCGCCGCGCCGGCCCACTGCAAAGGGGCGAGGCGATCCCCCAGCGCAAAAAATCCGCCGATAACCGTAACCATCGGTACCAGGTTGATGAAAATGGCGCTGACCGACATTCCCAGTACCTCAAGAGAACGGGCGTAAAACCAGTAGCCCAGGGCGGAACAGCAAATGCCCAGAAAGATCAGGTGAAGGATAACAGGCATATCCGGCTTTCCCCAGCGGTCCAGTTCCAGAATTGAAAAAGGTATGAAGCAAATAAAACCCGCCGCCGACTGCCAGAATACGATGTAGATTCTGGAGCAGCGGACAAAGAGGGGACGGGTAAGCAGCGAGTAAGTTACCCAGCTCAAAGCCGCGCCGGCCATGTACACATAACCGAGGAAGCTGCCCGAAAGGGCAAGGGAAACTCCCGCCACAAGCCACACCCCGGCAATTGAGATGAACGCGCCCAGCCACTGCCGGACGCTTATCCGCGCCGGGACGCCGCCGCTGTTACGCGCTATTTTAGCGCTGATCCGGTCGGCGATCATGGTAAGTACCGGAATGGCGCCGATAGCAATGGAAGCCTCGGACGCGGTCACCAGGGAAACGCCGTTGTTCTCGCAAAAGAAGTAGAGCGTAACGCCGGTAAAACCGGCGCAAAAAAGCAGGGGGATGTCTTTTCGGTCAAGTTTTTCCTTTGGGGCAAGTTTTTGTTTAATAAAATACAGGAACACCAGGGCGATGGCAAAACGCAGCAGTCCAAGGGACATGGGCGGAAAAACCGCAACCGCAACCTTGATCGAAATGAAAGAGAAGCCCCAAAACAGGACGCAGGTGATAATCGCCCCCAGAGCCTTATGCCGTTCATTCATACTGCGGCCTTATCCACCAGTTCAAAGAGGAGCGGCATAAGCTGCTTCTTGCGGGAGACCACTTCTTTCAGCATGTAGATTTCCTCTCCGATGACGGGAAAATTGATGTGGCTGGTAAAAGACTTTTTCCCGCTTACAAAGAGAAGGGAGTCCAGTATCGTTACATCGGTCACAAGGAGGGCGGAGAAAAAATGGTCCCCGGCGGTCCGCTCCTTTTCCAGAGCGGCGGCGATTTCGGCGCGGCGTTCCATCAGGGCCCTGGGGTTGCCGGTTTCGATCTGGCTGACGGTAAAGGTCAGGCCCCGCTCGTGGTATTCCTTCATGTCCATCTTGATGAGTTCACCGGCGGGCAGGGAATTGATCTGGTTCGCCGCGGACTGAAGTTCCTGGCCCAGTCCCGCTATGTCCAGGCCGGTAATCGAGGAGAGGTATTCCGCGGCTTCAATGTCCGTCTCGGTAGTAGTGGCCGACTGCAGTATCAGGGTATCGGTAAGAATGCCGCAGAGCAGGATTGAGGCGACGCCCTTTTCCAGCGGGGCCTTCTGCTCCCGGTACAGGTTGGTGATAATTGTACAGGTGGCCCCCACCACGCGGTTGATAAACGTGATCGGGTAACGGGTGGAAAGGTTGCCCAGCCGGTGATGATCGATTACTTCAAGTATCTTGTAGTTTTCGATTCCTTCGATAGCCTGGCCCGGCTCATTGTGATCCACCATGATCACTTCGATATTCGGCTCTTTGATCAGATCCCCTTCGGAAATCACCCCCGCCACTTTGCCCTCATCGTCAGTTACCGGCAGGCAGCGGGAGGGCGCTTTTGAGATGGCCTCCCTGAATGTCCGCACAGGATCGTGCAGGCGGATCGGGAGGACGGCGTCGCCCAGCGTGCCCACCGCCACTGAATAGATGATGAGCATCGCCGTGGAAGAAGTGTCAAAGGGGCTGATGAGTACCGTCACTTTGTTTTTTTCCGCCAGCTCCACCAGCTCTTTGGAAAGGGTATTCCCGCTGGAAAGTATCAGCGCCCTGACGCCCAGTTCAATACAGCACTGTTGAATGTCCCAGCGGTCCCCCACAATGACCAGGGCGTTTTCAATGCCCTCCGCGTGGATGTATTTTTTGAAGTGGGCCGTGTAGGAAGCCGCCACTACAATCGGAGATTTGCGGATTTCACCGGAGTTGAACAGGGTCAGCGGCTGGGCGTGGATGGTCGCCGCCAGATGATCCAGCGAAAGGGGAAAGACGGATTTTTTCCGCGGGTTAATATTGGCGATGATGTAGCGGGCAAAGCCCCGGTAGTGAAGCATGCTCCGGTACACGCCGTCTTTGTCCACAATGGGGAGCACTTTGGAATCGTCTTTTTGCAGCAGTTCCAGGGCCTCCCACACGCTGGCGTCCTCGTTGACCGTGGCCGGAGAGCCGGAAAGATAATACTCCGCTTTGGGGATCAGGTCCGGCAGATACTCCGGCACGGGTACGCCGAAGCGTTCAAAAATATATTCGGTCTGGGGGCTTATCTTCCCCGCGCGGGCGGGGACGCAGTTTTCCGCCCCCCGCAGGCGTACCAAGCGGGCATAGGCTGCGGCGGAAACCACCGAATCCGTATCCGGGTTACGATGCCCGATAACGTAGATTTTTTTTCCCATAATGACCGGTTAATCGTAAATGGCGTGGTATGTTTCGTCAAGTCGGTCGGTCGGTCGGTCGGGAGCCGCGCAGGAAGGCCGAATGAGCGGATCCTTTTCTACCTTCTTCGCCACCTTAGACATCCCGTAAAGCAAAGTTTTTTTATCCCCAAGGTTTACTGCAGCGCCGCGCCGTCC
>JAISYA010000109.1 GCA_031270205.1 Treponema sp. | reverse complement strand
TTAGTTCAACAATCAAGTGTCGAAATCCTTTCGAAATAGTTTCAGAACAATTATGATTCTATATTATTTTTATAAAAAACGCAAGTAGAAGTGTGTATTTTGCGATAATTTAACTTTTGTGATCAATTTCCGTATCTGCTCACAACGCGGCAATTTCATCGACGGGAACCTCAAGGAACCGCGGACTGCCTTTTTTGAAAGGAAACGCAGATATGTCAACCGGCGCGCCAAAAACGCCTTAAATTAGCCGATAATTATACCATGAACAAACGTTTATTTTATGTGGTTTTTTCCCTTGTTTTAGCCGGTACGGGCGTTTTATATGCCCAGGATCTTTCCATAGTGCAGGACGATCTCAGGATAGAACAGGGAATTGACGGCGGTTTCCATCTCTATATAAGGAAAAAACCCGGTACGGGATCGGCGCTTCTTGTTGAGACCACGCGGGATCCCGCCTTGAGGTCGGATAATTACGCATACCGGGCCCCTGAATGGAACGCGGTAAATGGCGATGAGATCCGCATCCTTGACGGCGTTCCTATTCCCCGGGAAAACCGGATTTTTTCGATTATAGATTCTACGCCTGAACGTCACGGCGAACTGGGAGAAGCGTTTCACCTTTATATTCCCTACATCCTCAATTACGGATATGAAAACACCCGCCATGGAGAGATCTATGTAACCGACGGGACTTTCTTTAATATCAGGGCCTTTTCCCTTCCCTATGCGGATTACCGGGGCAGTTTCCGGGACAATCCCTTTGAGCTTAAGGTGGTACAGACACCCCGCAAAAGCGCCGTGGGGGGGAACTACATGCGCGATACGGAAGAAGCTTTCCGGGAAATTACCCGGGACAGCGGAGACCTGATCTATTCTACCGGCCCCGGCGATCTTGTGGAAAAGATCAAGGAAGTTCTTGAAGAGGAAAAGGGAAAGGCGGTTGATCTTGTCGTCTGCCTTGACACCACGGACAGCATGAAAAACGATATAGACGCGGTCAGGCAGATGCTTATTCCCATGCTGAAGGATATTATCGGTGAATTTTCTTCGTTCAGGATAGGCATGGTTCTCTACAAGGATTATCACGAACTGTACCTGAACAGGGTGGTCCCTTTTACGGAAAATTTTGAGGAATTTCAGCGCAGTCTTAACGCGATCAGGGTTTCAGGCGGCCGCGACATTCCCGAAGCCGTCTACGAAGCCCTCTACGAAGGGGCGGTCAAATTCCCCTGGGAAAACGAAGCGCGGATCATGATCCTCATAGGCGACGCTCCTCCCCATCCCCGTCAACGGGGGAGAATTTCGAAGGAAATGACCGTCAAAGAAACCGGAGACAGAGGCATACGGGTAAACGCGATTATTCTTCCGCAGTAGTGAAGCTCCGGAAACCCCGGTTGGTTTCTGAACAACCCTATTTCTTGGTATTGCCGAAGAAATCCTTCCGTTTTTGCTTCTCGGTTATCTGGGCCAATACAATATTGGTGAGCTTCTTGTACTGGGCGGGGAGGAGTTCTTCGTCGGGGGTATTGTATTTTTCAAGCAGTTCCTCAAATTCTTCCCGCGCCAAATCGTATTTTTTCTGCTTGTAGTGAATAAAGGCAATTTCGTATTCCCCGGCGCAGGTCAGATCGATATTGGTCCGGTTGCGATCCACGAGCGTCTGGTAATACTTGAGGGCGGTTCTATAACGGTTCCGGTCCGTGGCTTCCTGGGCCCGCTGTATTATTTCCGCCGGCGAAAGGGTAGCGGGAACAGTAACCGGTACTGTTTCGCAGGCCGTAATTAAAAGGAAAGAAAGCGCGCACAAAAACGAAATTTTCATACCTGTACTATACACTGCGGGAAGGAGGAGAAGCAAGCCCCGCAAAAGCGCCCGCAGGGCGTGATACCGGTGTATACGGCCTGGGCCGGTCCGTTAAGTACCACGTAGTGGTGTAACCAAGGTCTGCTGCCTGACCCGGCGCACAATAAAGGCCGCAGATTAGACGTGGTGAGACTGGCTTTAGCCAGTCGTTGCGCCGGCGCATACAACAGCCGCAGTACCGTCGGATGCGCGAGGGCTTTAGCCCGAGCGGCGCGCCGCCCCATGAAGGCAGCCGCAGGCTGATTACCGGTTGACCGCAACCTGGTGTTTTAAAAATAAGCTCTTGACAGGTTTTTCTGAATTTGATATGAATGTACCTGTTGTTGTCCACGAAGGGCAATAGTGCCGGCCGCATGAAGCCCGGTCTTCCTTGTCGGGAAGCAGGACTGAACTCCTATAACGGAATCCTTCCGTAAGACGCCAAATTTATTACGGCAGCCCGGAACGGGGCCATATAGGAGTTTTCACAATGAAAAGCAAAACCATTCTCTTTACTTTTGTCTTGTGCGCAATCATCGCGGGCGCGGCGCAGGCTCACGAGACTTTTATCATTCCCGGCGATTCATCAAAAGACTACAAAGCGGGGGATACCGCCGTCCTTACCGGTATTTCGTCTCACTATTTCGCGGTTGGTGAGGAGATCGAACCGCCCGAGACGGTGGAAATGTACGTTTACAAAAACGGCGTAAAAGGCGCGAATATTCCGCTTGAGGCAAACAAGGACCGCGTCTGGTACGAAGGGAGATACCGGCTGACCGATGACACGCCGGTAATCGCGATTTTCAGGAGCATAGGCGGTTTTTATTCCATTCTTACCGACGGCAGCTACGCCGACGGTAACAGAGGCCAGGCGCTGGCCGCCAATCCGGGCAAGAGTGTCCAGGTATCCCGTTATTTTACCAAATGGGGCAAACTGTACCTCAACCCGAACAAACACGACAGGACCTTCAGCCAGCCCCTCGGCCTTGATTTTGAGATCCTTCCCCTCAACAACCCCGCCGACATGAAACGGGGTTCAAGTATAAGGCTTCGCGTTCTTTACAAGGGACAGCCCTGGGCCAATGGGGAAGTCAAGGCGACATGGGATTACTACGACTATCACACGATGGACGCCTGGGCGCAGACGGGAAAGACCGACGCAAAGGGCGAAGTTAGTTTCCGGCTTGATCATATCGATATGAAAAAACCGGTTCTGTGGATTTTTCAGGCGGGCGATATGAGGAAATCTTCCCGGCCTGATGTTGATGAAGACAACCTCAAGGCAACCCTGGTGTTTGCGGTTAAGTGAACAAAAGCAGATAGGGTGAATACATGAAACGCCTCTTTGTCGCGGCGGTTTTGGTTTTGATTCTTCCCGCCGCTGTCTTTGCCCACGGCGTAGAGATCTCTGATGTGACGGGGCAACAGGATGTCTATACCGTCAAATTTTCCTATACAGACGGTACGCCTATGCTGTTCGCCAAAGTCAAGGTCTTTCCGCCCTCATCCCCTGACGCGCCGGCGCAGGAAAGTATCGCCGACCGTAACGGTTATTTCAGTTTTGTAAACGATGAGCCGGGTGAATGGCGGCTGGCGGCGGAAGACGGCATAGGGCACCGGGGAGAAGTAATGGTCACGACGGCCGCTGTTTCCGGGACGGAGGAAGCCGGGGAACCGGCCAAAAAGACCGGGGGACAGGCTTCCCTGGCAATGCGGGTGATTCTGGGACTCAGTCTGATTCTGAATGTCTTTGCGGTTTACAATTTTGTACTTGCGGGATTTTCGAAAAAGCGGAGCGCCTATGCACATCAGTGAGGGGGTGCTTTCCGCGCCGGTTCTGGCGGCCGGTTGGGCCATTACCGCGGCGGGTCTCGGCGCGGGTTTGCGGAAAACTCAGGCGGAGGAGCTTCCCAAAACGGCCCTGATCTCCGGGGTGTTGTTTCTTATATCCCTGGTTCATGTACCGCTGGGGCCATCCAGCATACACCTTACCCTGTTGGGCCTGGCCGGGACCCTTTTGGGGTGGAGTGTGATCCCCGCCCTGTTTACGGCGCTGTTTCTCCAGGGTCTGCTTCTCCAGTTTGGAGGGCTACTCTCTTTGGGGGTAAATACCGCCGTAATGGGGAGCGCCGCCCTGGCGGGGTACGCCGTTTTTAAGGCGGCGCCCCGGCGGTTCCGTCTACCCGCCGCGTTTGTTGCGGGTTTTACCGCGGTGATGACCGGCGCGGTTCTGGTAACGGCGGCCCTGTTTTTCAGCAGCGGAAACCTGGCCCTTACCGCGGGCCTTATCTTCGCGGCAAACCTGCCCCTGGCCGTAGTTGAAGGCATTATTACGGTATTGTTGATGCTTTTCCTTGCGAGGACCCTGCCGGATTATGTATTTGGACAGACTGGAATTTAAAAACGATGTCTTTAGGACGATCGATCCCCGCTGCCGTATAGCGGCGGGGGTATGCCTTATCCTCCCGGCCGCCGGCGTTTCCAGTCCGTTGATCCTGGCCGGCCTTATCCTGGGGGTGGTTTTGATCCTGCGGCGGGACATGCCGCGGGTACTGGCCCGGCTTATCCCGGTAAACATCTTTGCCCTCTTTCTCTGGCTGACCCTGCCCCTGAACGCCCTGGGATTGGGCCTTTTCGCCGGCGAAACCGGAGGCGGCGCCCTTGAAGCGGCCCTCAAGGAGGCGCTGGTGTACACCCTGCGTATCAACGCGTCGGCCCTTGTGTATATGGCCTTGATCATCCCCCTGGGAATAGGGGGCCTTACCAACGCCCTGATGAAGCTCCGCTTTCCGGTAAAACTCGCCGCCCTGTTTCTCCTGAGTTACCGGTATATTTTTGTCATGTACCAGCGGGTCTTTGTTGGCGCCCTTTCCCTCCGCCTCAGGCAGCCCCGGCAGGGTGTACTGGGCCAGTGGCGATCCTACGCCGCGGTCTTTGGGACCGCCCTGATAAGCGCCGTCTTCCGTTCCCAAAAAATAGGCAGGGCCTTGCAAAGCCGGGGCTTTGACGGAACGCTCCCGCTGACCAGAACCTTTGCCCTAAAACACGGCGATCTGGTCTTTTTGGGCGGGGCCTTCCTCCTCTCGGCCGGTCTTTTGGTACTGGGCGGTTTATTCAACGGCTTTTTACCGGGGAAGACGTGGAACTTTTAAGGGTAACCGGGCTTTCGTACAGCTATGAAGATGTTCCGGTTCTTCGGGACATCAGTTTTTCCCTGGAAAACGGCGGCCGGCTTTGCATTGCCGGGGCCAACGGTTCGGGGAAGTCTACTCTCCTGGAACTTATCGCGGGCTGCATGAAACCCGCGTCCGGGGAAATTCTGATAAACGGTGAACGGGTTTCCCCAAAAAATGATGAGGTACGGCGAAAGATGGGGATAGTGTTTCAGGACCCGGACAACCAGCTTTTTATGCCGACGGTTTGGGAGGACACGGCCTTTGCCGTAATGCACCGGGGGGTAAGCCCGGAGGAAGGGCGGGAACTGGCCCTGGAAGCGCTCAGGGCGGTGGGAGCGGAACACCTGGCGGATAGGCTCCCGTATAAACTTTCCGGCGGGGAAAAACAGCGGGCCGCCATCGCCTCGGTCCTGATTCAAAAACCGAAAATTTTACTTCTGGACGAACCTACCGCCGCCCTTGATCCCCACGCCCGCAAAAACATCATCGCCCTGCTCCGGGGCCTTAACTGCGCCGCCATAATTGCCGGTCATGACCTGGACATGATGCTTGACCTTGGCGGGGAAGCGCTTTTCCTTAACAAGGGGAAGACAGCCGCCCAGGGCAGGGCCGGAGAACTGCTCCGGGACGGGGCCTTTTTGCGGAGTATAGGCCTGGAATTGCCCCTGGGCCTTTAATCACATAAAGAAATTTCTAAAAATTTCAGTTTTTAGAAGTTGTCTTACCCTTTTAATTGACGCCTCCGTATGTCTCTTGTATAATTGGGCTGATGAGGCAGTAGTGAATAACAGGGGTCTTACCGGCTTTTTTCTGAAAAGGCGCGGCCGCATTCTGTTGATGGCGCGGCTGCTTTTTCTTCTCTCTGTTCCCTGTTCCAGCGCCCTCCCCGGGCAAACCGAATGGTATGTCGCGGGCTTCCCCGCCGCCGGGGACGACTCGAATTCCGGCGCCGCGGACGCGCCCCTTGCATCGGTTCAACGAGCCCTGGCGCTTGTCCACGATGCTTTTACGCGGGAAAAATTCGATACGGCGGTGATTGTTATAAGCGGGGAAATCACCGAATACGGTATTGATGCAAAGCAAATCTACGGGATGATCACAATACAGGAACAGCTTTTTCCGAAGCTCATTTTTCGTGGTGTAAATGATAATGGCCAAACCGCGGTAATTAACGCCGGTAAACGAGGCCGTGTATTTTACATTGATGCGGGCAATACGGTGCGGGTTGAAGGCATCAGGGTCACCGGCGGACAGTCCAGTACAGGGGGCGGTGTATTCGTATCCCGGTCATCGTTCAGCCTGGCCCGTAGCGCCTCGATAAGCGGTAATAACGGCGGGTATGGCGGCGGCGTCTATATCGAACAGGGCGATTGCATTATCGAAGGAACGGTAACCGGTAATACCGCGGAGAACGGCGGCGGTATTGCGATCCGCGGAAAAGAGACGCTTTTAAAACTGGTATCCGGTGAAATAAGCGGTAACGAGGCCGCTGTCTCGGGCGGCGGCGTGTTTGCCGAAGAGGGGACGCTGGAGATAGGGGGCGCGGCCTTTCACGGCAATATTGCCGCAACAGGTTCGGGCGGTGCAATTTTTGTTTCCGGCGCCGGGTTGACAATAAACGGCGCGAATATAGGCGATAATCACGCGCCAAAGGGCGGCGGCGGGGGCGCGGGGATTTTCAATAAAGCATCCTGTGCCGTCCGTTCAGGGACTTTTCGGGGAAATGACGCAATGGCCGGAGGCGCGTTCTATGTTGTCCAGTCGACCTTCACAATAGGAGGAGGTGAGGTAAGCGGAAACAGTTCCCTCCAGGCGGGCGGCGCGCTTGTCGCCCTTGGAAGTGAAGTGGTGATGTCGGGCGGCGTTATGCGTAACAACAGGGCGGCCGGCTCAGGCGGCGCGATTGGGCTGGGCAACGGCAATACTCCCGGTTCCTTCGTAATGAGCGGCGGAGAGATTCTGGATAACGAAGCCGCCGATTCAGGCGGCGGTGTTTACATCAACGACGGGACATTTACCCTTGCCGGTTCCGCGCTGATAGCCGGTAATTCGTCGGCGGGCGCCCAGTATTCGGAGGGCGGTGGCGGCGTGTTTGCGATAAACTGTGCGTTTACGATGAAAGACGGCGCATGTGTCCGGGGAAACAAGGCTGCCCGGGGCGGCGGTGTGTATGTCAAGGATGCCGCCGGGAAAGGCTCCTTTTTGATTGAAAACGCTGTGATTGAGGACAGCGTGGGTACGCGGTACGGCGGCGGGGTCTACAACGATTGCGCGCCTTTCACTTTGGGAAACGGCGCGGTGATTCAGAACAACAGTACGGACATAAACGGCGGCGGGGTCTTCACAATGGAAAGTACGATGACTATGCTTTCAGGTTCGGTCATCCGCAATAACACCGCCGCGGGAAGCGGGGGCGGCGTGCATCTCTATGAAAGAAGCATTGTCGTTATGGAGGAAGGGGCGGAGATAAGCGGCAACGCGGCAAAATGGGGCGGTGGTGTGTATATCACCATTCCCGACGATAAGGCTGTTTTTACGGCGAACGGCGGAGTGGTGAGCGGCAACAAAGCCGGTCGTGGCGGCGGTGGGATATACGCCGACGACAGCTCAACGCTTACCTTGAGCAAAACCTTTGTTACCGGCAACAGCACGGACGGCTCAGGCGGCGGAATGTTCGCAATTAAATCCAATGTAACAATAAACGGCGCGCGTTTTGAAAATAACAGCGCGGAATACGGCGGCGGGATCGATGTCAACGACGGCGCGGTGTCGTTGTCCGGGGTTTTAATGAGCGGCAACACGGCAAAGTATTCCGGGGGCGGGGCCTATTTCAGTGATATTGAATTGACAATGGGAGACGGTATTGCGATAAAAGACAACAGGGCCTCGTAT
>JAISYA010000072.1 GCA_031270205.1 Treponema sp. | reverse complement strand
GTGTATTTCCCGGTTCAGCAGGGAAAGGACCAGCTCGCTTCCCGCGGGAAGGCGGTAGGGGACGGTGAATTCGCCGCCTGAAAACTCCACGCTGATGAGCCGCGCGCGCTCCCCGCCGGGGAGGAGCGCGTCAAGGCGGACCGCCAGGGGATAGGGGTTTTGCGGGAAGGTGTACCTGAACAGGCCCGCGGCCTCGCCCGCGCCCAGTTCCGCCGGGACAGTCGCGGTAAGGCGGACCACGGTGTCCGCGCTCACGCTGGTGTCCGGCGCCGGATCCTGGGAAACGACCGTTTCGCCCTTTTCGCCGGGCCTGATTTCCCGCAGGGTAAAGGCGAATCCTATGCCGCTTGAGCCGATTTGTTCCAGCGCCCCGGCGACGGAAAGCCCGGCCAGGCGCGGCGTCCTGACTAGCGCGTCTTCCCGGCCCCGGCTTACGACGAATTCAAGGTCGATGGGGCCTGAAATATCCGTTCCCGGCGCCGGCTTCTGGCCCAGAATGACGCCGGGCGCTTCGGCGGAATAATCGTACATCAGCGGCTCTTTCAGCGAGAGCAGGGGCGCGCCTCCCGATGCGGCGATGAGGGTCTGCAAATCCATCCGCACCTCGTCGATGTTCCGCCCCACATAATTCTCGACCTTGCTGATCATCACGCCCTGGCTGACCACGAGGCGTATCCGGCGGCCCGCCTTGACAATAGTCCCCGCCTTCGGTTCCTGTTCCATGATGAGGCCCTTGTCCCGCGCGGAATAGGAATAGCGGAGCTGCAGCCGCGGGTACAGTTCCTTTACCTGCAATTCCAGCAGCGCCTCGGTAAGGTCCCTGCCCCGCACGTCGGGGACCATAGTCTGCTCCGCGCCCCGCACCGCGATGAAAAAAACCGATAGGGCGATAATTCCCACAAAAATGAGCAGCCCTATCGCCATGGAAATAAACAGTCTGAGGTGGTTCGCCACATAGCCCTCAACCGCATCCAGGTCAAATTTGATAAAACCCATGGTACCTCTTTCAAACTCCCAGGCGGGAGCCGGTAAAATCCCTCACCCCGTTCAGGAACGCCTTCCATTCAAGAGCTTTCTTCGCCTCGTATTGGAGGACCGACACCGCCAGGATCCCCCGGCCGGTCCGCACCAGTATACCCCGCTTCCGGTCTGTGCCCAGGACCAGGCCGGGCGGGGCGGGGGCCGCTTCCGGCGGAAGGTCCCCGGCGTCCAGCGGGGCGGCGGCCAGAATAAAAAGCCGGCGGCGGCGGTGCGTGGTCCAGGAAAGCGGCCAGGGATCAAAGGCCCGGATACGGGCGTCGATTTCCGGGGCGCTTGCCGCCCAGTCAATCAGGCCCGCTTCCCGGTCGATACGGGAACAGTAGCTTGCCCCGGCGTGGTCCTGCGGCCGGGCCTGAATGGTTCCCTCGGCTATGCTGGTAAGCGCGGGGGGGAGCATTTCCGCGGCCTTTCGCGCGGCCTTTTCGCTTAAGGAGGCGGCGGTTTCCCGGCCGTCAAGGGGAAGGCGCTCCTGGGCAAGAATGTCGCCCGAATCCATTTGCGCCGCCAGCTTCTGAATGGTAACGGCCGTTTCCGTTTCCCGGCCCAGGATCGCCGCCTGAATAGGGGTAGGCCCCCGGTATTGGGGGAGGAGGCTCGGATGTATGTTGATCCCGCCGCAAGGGAACAGGGCGAGGAATTTTGGGCCGAATATCCGGCCGTAGGCGAAGGAAACGAGGAGGTCCGCTTCCAGGGCCGCCGCCTGCCGCCGCGCCCCCTCGTCGAGCTTCTCAGGCTTTAGTATGGGGAACGGCGCTTTCCCCGCCGCCAGAGCGCTGTTCAGCCGCCCCGCCGCGAGCGCAAGTTCGGTAGGCTCGCTCTTCCCGCTGCGCCCCTTTGGGCTGTCCGCCCTGGTGAGCAGGCCGGCAAGCTCGAAGCCGCCCGCGCTTTGCGCGCACAGCGCGAAAAGCGCCTCCAGCGCGGGAACGGCTATGGCGGGGCTTCCCGCGAACAGTATCCTCAAGCCTTCACCTTCCGGTCGAGTTTGGCCAGTATCCGGTTCCGCTTCAGTTCCGGCAGGCGGTCGATAAACAGAATCCCCTCCAGGTGATCGTACTCGTGAAGTATCACCCGGGCGAGAATCCCGTCGGCTTCCAGGGTAAAGGGCCGGCCCTTTTCGTTCCAGGCCTGTACCTTTACCGATTTGGGCCGCATCACGTCTATCCATATACCGGGCACCGAAAGGCAGCCTTCCTCGTATTTCACCAGTTCCTGGGAAGTTTCCACAATCGACGGGTTGATAAACACGCGCGGCGCATCCCCGTCGATATTGACTACAAATATCCGCCGCGAAACGCCGACCTGCGGCCCGGCCAGCCCGACCCCTTTTCCCTTTTTCAGGGCTTCAATCATTGCAAGGGCGGTTTTTTCCCATTCGCCGTCTATATCCGCCACCGGCGCCGCTTTTTGCCGGAGCAGTTCATCGCCCAGAGTAAGAATCCGCATACCGCAAGTGTACAAAAACTTGCCGCAAAGGGCAATTGGCGCGGGGCGCGCTTCCCCTTTATAATCATCCCATGTTTAACGATTGCCTTATCATGGCCGGCGGCTCCGGTACGCGGCTCTGGCCGGCGAGCAGTTCGCGCAAGCCAAAACAATTTTTGTCGACAGCGAAGGGCGGCGGGGAAAGTTTTTTTTCTTCCGCGGTGGAGCGGGGTCTGGCGATAGCCGGCGGTACAGACGGAAGGGTGATCATCATCGCCGGAAAGGGCCACATTCCCCATGTGGTTGCCGCCTGCGCGAAACTGCCCGCCGCGGCGAAAAAACACCTGGTGCTGATCCCCGAACCCCGGGCGAAGAACACCGCCCCGGCCATTGCCTGCGCCGTCGTTTACGCGAAGCTCAGCGGCGGAGCGGGCCGTACCATGCTCGTCCTCACCAGCGATCACATCATCAAGCCCCTTTCCGCTTTTACCGCCGATGCCGAAGCGGCCGCGGCCTGTGCCGCGCGGGGCAGGCTTGTGGTATTCGGCGTCCCTCCGGCGCGGCCGGAAACCGGCTACGGCTACATCGAAACGGGAAAGCGCGCCGGAGAGGGAACGCCGTCTGCCGGCGCCGTATACACCGTAACCGCTTTCCGCGAAAAGCCGGATCTGGCCGCCGCGAAAAAGTTCGCCGCCTCAAAACGCTTTTTCTGGAACTCCGGTATGTTCGGCTTTTCAGTTGACGGTATGGCCGCCGAATTCCGCCGCCTTGCCCCCGCCCTGTTCCGCCCCTTTGAAAAACTCACCGCGCCGCCGCCCGGCGCGTATACGGTGGAAAAGGGCCTGCGCGTCGCAAGCGCCTGGGCCGGCCTGGACAAAGCCTACCGCGAAACGGAAAGCGTCTCCTTTGACTACGCCGTCGCCGAAAAATGCCGGCAAACCGTGATGGTCCGCGCCGGCTTTGACTGGATCGACGTGGGCAACTGGGAAGAGTACGCCCGGCTCCTCGGCGACACCGGCTCGGAAGTATACCGCGCCGGGGAGGGCGAAGCCTCCTGTTTTGTTGATTCGGACATCCCCGTAGCCCTGGCCGGCGTGGAAGACCTCATCGTGATAATCCGCTC
>JAISYA010000008.1 GCA_031270205.1 Treponema sp. | reverse complement strand
CCGGAGCGAGGGATTCCAGGAGGCCGTTGACGGTGATAAAGGTCAGGCTGTCGGCGCCCAGCGATTTGCGGACTTCGTCGGCGCTGCCGGCGTTGCTGATCAGGTCTTTGCGGTGGGGGGTGTCGATGCCGAAGTAACAGGGAAAGCGCACCGGCGGGCAGCATATCCTGATGTGTATTTCTTTCGCGCCCGCGCCCTTCAGCAGCGACACCAGGCGGCGGCTCGTGGTGCCCCTGACGATAGAGTCGTCGATAAGCACCACCCGCTTGCCGTTCACTTCGCTATGAATCACAAAATGTTTGAGGGAAACTGCCCGCTCGCGGGCGGACTGGCCCGGCGCGATAAAAGTGCGGCCTATGTATTTGTTTTTGACAATACCCATGCCGAAGGGCGTGCCGGTGGCCCTGCCGTAGCCGATAGCCGCGGGGATGCCCGAATCGGGAACGCCAATAACCAGGTCCGCCGCCACGGCCGATTCCATACCGAGAATTTCCCCCGCGCGGATTCGGGAACTGTACACGTCTATCCCGTCAATGACGCTGTCCGGCCGGGCAAAGTAGATGTACTCAAAAGAGCAGACGGCCCGCCGCGTTTTCTCACTGAAACTGAATGAAAACACCTGGTCGCGGTTTATGATTACCGCTTCGCCGGGATCGATGTCCCTGACAAAGACGCCGCCCGCGGCCTCAATCGCACAGGATTCGCTTGACAGTATCCATCCGCCCGCCTGTTCCCCGCCGAGCCGGCCCAGGCACAGGGGCCTGATGCCGTTGGGGTCCCTCGCCCCCACCAGAGCGTCGCCGGTAAGGACCACCAGGGCATAGGATCCCTTGATAAACTGAATCGTATCGGTAAAGGCTTTCTCAAGGCCCTTTTTGTAATTTTTCGCGATTAGGTTGACAATTACCTCGCTGTCGCTGGAAGAGGTAAAGCCAATGCCGGCGTCTTCAAGCAGTTCCCGCACCACATTGGCGTTGGTGAGGGTTCCATTATGCGCAACGGCAATAGAACCGAGTTTGAAGCGGCTCACAAAAGGCTGCGCGTTTTCCAGGCTGCTGGAACCGAATGTAGAGTAACGCACATGGCCGACCGCGGCGGGGCCTTTTATTTGGGACAGGATTTCGGGAGCAAAAATGTCGCCTACCAGGCCCATGCCTTTGCGCATTTCAATCACTTCATCTTTGACGGCGGCAATACCGGCGCTTTCCTGTCCCCGGTGCTGCAGCGAAAAAAGGCCGTAATACACCAGGGGCGCCGCGTCCTGTTCCGGATCATTGCAGAACACTCCGAAGACACCGCACTCTTCATGCAGCTTGTCGTCGTTTATCATCAGTGTTCGATCCGGTTCAAAATCTCAACATAGGCTTCTTTCACGCCGCCCAGGTCCCGGCGGAAGCGGTCCTTGTCGAGCTTTTCGTTTGTTTTCGCGTCCCAGAAACGGCAGGTGTCGGGGGAAATTTCATCGGCCAGAACCAGTTCGCCGCTTCCGGCGCAGCGGCCGAATTCGAGCTTGAAGTCGATGAGCTTTATGCCCCGCTTCAAAAAGAATGCGCGCAGCGTTTCATTCACCTTAAAGGTGAGCCGCCTGATTTCCTCTATTTCCCCAAAAGTGGCAGCGCCGATGGCCACCGCGTGGTAGTCGTTGATCAGCGGGTCTCCCAGGCTGTCGTCTTTGTAGGACAGTTCAAAAACCGTGGTTTTCAGTTCCGCGCCCTCGGCCAGGCCCAGCCGTTTCGCCATGGAGCCGGCGGCGGTATTGCGGACAATTACTTCCAGGGGAACAATCCTCACCTTTTTGCAGAGCATGTCCCGCTCGTTCAGGACGGCGACGAAGTGGGTAGGCACGCCGGATTTTTCCAGCAGTTCGAACAGGCCCGCCGCGATCCGGTTGTTCATGATTCCCTTGTTTTCGATTTGGCCTTTTTTTTCGCCGTTAAAGGCGCTTGCGTCATCTTTATAATGGATGATAACCAGATCTTCGTGATCCGTGGCAAAAACTTTTTTGGCCTTGCCTTCATAGAGTTCTTTTCCCTGCCGGACTTTATTTGCTTCGATTATAATTCAATCCTCCCGCCGTCTTTTTCGCAGCCGGCTTTTAGTTCTTTTCTGAATTCGGCTAACTTCCGCCGCAGGCCGGGATACTTCAGGGCGAGTATTTCGCAGGCAAGATAGCCGGCGTTGGCGGCGTTGTCCACGCCCACGGCGGCCACCGGAACGGGCCTGGGCATCTGAACAATCGAGAGCAGGGCGTCAAGCCCGCCCATCCCCCCGGAAGCGACCGGCACGCCGATCACGGGGATAAGCGTCCGGCTCGCGATAGCGCCGGGCAGGTGCGCGGCAAGCCCCGCCCCGGCAACGATAACCTCAACGCCTTCGGCCTCCAGCGCGCGGATCGTGTCGCCGAGCAGTTCCGGCGCGCGGTGGGCGGATACGACGTAGGAGCTAACGGAAACGCCGAATCCCCTGAAAACATCGGCGGCCTTTTGCATAAGCGGCGCGTCAGATTGTGACCCTAAGATAATAGCGGCGCGTATCTCCCGCTCCGGTTCTGCCATACGTCAAAGGTAGCACGCAAAGAGAATGCAGGGCAAGAGCGGAGCGGGGCTTTCCCAGGGTATCGGCGTTTGCTTTTAAACAGATGAAATTTCCTGAAAACGGTAATGTGAATGAAATCTAACCGCAAACTCAAATAAATCGAAAAAAAGTCAAAAAAGGGCTTGATTCCACAATATTCACTAAAGCGCTACGCGGGGTCGCGCCTTTATATAGGCGGAGGTTTCTATGAATACTATCCTTTCCCCCTTGAACGATTTCGTGTTCAAGCTCATTTTCGCCGATAAACGGCGCTCCAACATTCTTTCTGCTTTTCTTAAGGCCGCCCTCGATATGCCCCCGGAGGAATTTGACCGGCTCACTATCGTTGATCCCCACCTGAAGCGCGCGTACAAAGACGATAAAGCCGGTATCCTGGATGTCAAAGTCCATACCACATCCGGCGTCATCATCAATGTGGAAGTACAGGTCGCTTCATACGCGGGATT
>JAISYA010000230.1 GCA_031270205.1 Treponema sp. | reverse complement strand
TTTTTCGAAAAAAAACCATACCTGCGCAAGCATAGCCAAAAAATCGTAAATACGTAAGGGGAGGAGGCGTTTACTATCCCTTTCCCTGCGCTGATCCCGCCCTGTTCCGCCTTGCCGCGGGGGCGATTAATCCCTTTCAATACAACCTATGTCGATCTCACAACATAGGCTATGTCGATCTATCCACATAGCTTATGTCGATCCATCCACATAGCCTATGTCGATCCATCCACATAGCCTATGTCGATCCCACAACATAGGCTATGTCGATCCATCCACATAGCCTATGTCGATCCATCCACATAGCCTATGTCGATCCCACAACATAGCTTATGTCGATCCACCCATATAGCCTATGTCGATCCATCCACATAGCCTATGTCGATCCATCCACATAGCCTATGTCGATCCCGCAACGCTTATAATCGAGGATTATCAGCGGTCCGCGGGTACATTTCTGAGTATGGTAGTGGTGCACGGATTGCAAGTAAACGCCGATGCCCTGTGCGGCGCGCGCTTCATCTTCCCTTTTCTCTTCATCCCGCGTATAATGGCCGCATAGGAGAATCGCATGTCCGACGAGCTTAACGAGTATCAGGGAAAAGCAACTATGGAGAAAATCACGTCGCTGGCAAAGCGGCGGGGCTTTGTGTTTCAGTCATCGGAGATTTACGGGGGGCAGAACGGCGCGTGGGATTATGGGCCGCTGGGTGTGGAGCTTAAAAACCGCATCGCGCAGGCGTGGTGGAAGGAAATGACCCAACTGCACGATGATATTGTGGGCCTTGACGCGGCGATTTTAATGCACCCCCGCACCTGGGAGGCGTCCGGCCATGTGGAGAATTTTACCGACCCGCTGGTGGACTGCAAACAGTGCAAGAACCGTTTCCGCGCGGACCAGATACCGGCCGGGAACCTCGCGGCGAAAAAATGCCCGGATTGCGGCGGCGAGCTTACCGATACGCGGAAGTTCAACCTCATGTTCAAGACCAACATCGGAGCGGCGGAGGACAGCGCCAGCGTCATGTACCTGCGGCCAGAAACCGCGCAGGGTATTTACGTTAATTATAAAAACATTATTCAGTCCAGCCGCATGAAAATCCCCTTTGGCATCGCGCAAATCGGCAAGGCGTTCCGCAACGAGATTGTTACGAAGAACTTTATTTTCCGTACCTGCGAGTTTGAACAAATGGAAATGCAGTACTTTGTAAAGCCGGGTACGGACGAGGAATGGTTCGATGAGTGGCGCAAGCGCCGCTGGGCCTACTATGAAAAACTGGGCGTCAATATGGAGCGGCTCCGCTGGCACCGGCACGGGCCGGACGAGCTGGCCCATTACGCGAAAGACGCCTACGATATTGAGTATCTGTTCCCCATGGGCTGGCGCGAGCTTGAAGGGGTGCACAACCGCGCCGGCTATGACCTGGGCCGCCACGCGCAGTTCTCCGGCAAGGATTTACAGTACATCGATCAGGACAATAACAACGCGCGCTATATTCCGTATATTATCGAGACTTCCGCGGGTCTCACCAGAAACCTCCTCATGATCCTCTGCGACGCCTACGATGAGGAGCAGGTGGCTTCCGATAAAAGCGGAACCGCGCCTTCCGAAAATGATGACTGGCGGACGGTGCTTCGTTTTCATCCGGCTATCGCTCCGGTTACCGTGGCCCTGCTTCCCCTGATGAAGAAGGACGGCCTTGCCGAAATGGCGCAGGATATACGCAGCGAACTGAAGGCGGACTTCGCCACCGATTATGATCAGGCCGGGGCCATAGGCCGCCGCTACCGCCGGCAGGACGAGGCGGGCACTCCCTTCTGCGTTACCGTGGATTACCAGTCCAGGGAAGACCAGACCGTAACCCTGCGCTTCCGCGATTCCATGGAGCAGGTCCGCGTGCCCCGCGCCGATTTGGCCGCACGGCTGCGCCAGGAGATACAGGCGTACCGGCGGATTACCGGCGGCGATACGGAGGGCGGTTCCGGGAATTGATGTCCTGGCCGCGGCCGGGTAAAGTGAGAATCCGTTTCCTCTTCATTCTTCCATACTTCCTCAACTCATCCCGCCCGTGTGGTTTTCCTAACTCCCCGGTTGGTGTATACTGAGCGCGGCGAGAATACCAATGAAGGAGCGTGTGATGGGATCGTCTTTTAATCCTGAGGAATTGTCGGAATTTGCCCGGTACTACGGGTTTCATTATGATAACTGGGAACCGCTGGCCCTGGTTAAGGATGTGCTCATTGACATGGAACGGGGCCTTACGGGGCGGAGTTCCAGCCTGCCCATGATCCCTTCGTACATCAGCCCGGTGTCGCGGGTGCCGCCGGGGAAGACCGTGCTGGCCCTGGACGCGGGGGGGACTAACCTGCGGGCAAGCCTCGTGCGTTTTGACGAACACGGCGCCGCCGTGGCGGAGGGAACGAGAAAAGTCCCCATGCCCGGCGCCAAAGGCAGGGTGAGCGCGGAGGAGTTTTTTGACGAAATCGCCGGGACCGCTTTTCCGCTGCTTTCAGGCGCTTCCGGCATTGAGGGGATCGGTTTCACCTTTTCCTATCCGATGAACATCACTGCCGACGCCGACGGGATTCTGATGGCGTTCAGCAAAGAGGTGGACGCGCCTGAAGTAATCGGAAAGGCCATCGGCGCGGGCCTGCGGGAGGCCCTCGCCCGGCGGGGCTGCAAATATGACGGCCGCATTGTGCTGCTGAACGACACGGTGGCGACCCTGCTCTCCGGCCTCGTTTCCATCCCCGCGGACGGCGAGGCGGCGCGGCCGAAAAACGCCTACGGTTTCTCCGGCGGGCCGGTTATCGGCTGCATCCTGGGTACCGGGTTTAACACCGCCTACCCTGAGACCAGCATCCCCAAAATCGGCTTTGAATCCAAAACCGCCCCCCAGATTGTAGTATGCGAAACCGGCACGTTCAAAATCCGCCACCGGGGCCAGCTTGATCAGGAATACGACCGCACGACCAAAAACCCCGGCGCCTATACGCTGGAAAAGGCCTGCGCCGGCGCGTACCTTGGCCCGCTGTCTCTGCACATCCTGAAACAGGCGGTAACCGACCAGGTGATACAATTCAGGCAATCCGGGGAACTCCTCGCTATGCCCCATCTTGAAACGAGGACGCTCAACGAATTCACCCACGCCCCCCTTGCCGCGGAAGGACCGCTGGGCGCGCTGTTCGGCCCTGACGAAGGAGACGCCCTTGCCTCGGCGCAGTACCTCGTTTCGATTGTTACCGAGCGGGGCGCGCTCCTTTCGGCGGCGGTGCTGGCCGCCACCGTCGAGCGGATAAATCCCGGCTTCGAGCCATACGCGCCGGTCCGCATCGCCGTGGAAGGAACCACCTATCTTGTCTACAAAGGCATGCGCCGCGCTCTGGAGTCCTGGCTGCACTTCATGCTGTCCAAGGGAAAACCCCGGCCCTATATCATTTCGCCGGTGGAACAGGCCAGCCTTTTCGGCGCGGCGGTAGCGGCCATGAGCAAATAACAAGGAGTCGTCCCCTATGGCATCAAACGAAATCCGCATCCCCGCCCGCACGGAAATCGCGTTGGCGGATACCTGGGATCTTTCAAAACTCTTCGCCGGAGACGCGGCCTGGAACGAGGGGCTTGCCCGGTTTGAAAAAATGGCGGAGCAAATACCCCCGTTTCAGGGCACGCTGGGAACATCGGCGGAAAGCCTCGCCGCGTATCTGGATTTTTCCACAGAGCTGCATATCCTGTGGGAGCGGCTGGCTTACTACGCCGACCTCAGACAGACTGAGGACGAGGGCGCGGCCGCGGCCCGGACCATGACCGGAAAAATCGCCATGGCCGGGGCAAAAGCCCAGGCCGCCGCCGCCTGGGAAGGGCCGGAAATTCTCGCCATTCCCGAAACGGACATGGAAGCCTTCCTCGCCCACCCCCGCGTTTGTGATTACCGGATCTACCTGCAGCGGACGCTCCGTTACAAGCCCTATATTCTCGGCGAGCGGGAAGAGCGGATCATCGCCCTGCACGCCGAAGGGGAAAACATCCCCGGCGACGCTTTTTCCGTGCTGACCAACGTGGATTTTGATTTCGGCCTTATAGACACGCCGGAGGGAAAACGCCCCCTCTCCCAGTCTACCTGGCAGGTTTTCATGGAACACCCTGACCGTGAACTTCGCCGCCGCGTTTACGGGGCGTTCTACGGCCGCTTCGAGGCCCACAAAACCACTCTGGCAAGCCTCTACTCCGGCTCGGTCAAGCAGGACGTGATCCGGGCGCGAGTACGCGGCTATTCCTCGGCGCGGGCGGCCGCGCTTTTCCCCGACAACGTGGACGGGGCGGTCTATGACAACCTCGTCTCAACCGTGAACCGCAATCTGGGCGATCTGCACCGCTACTACCGCCTGCGCAAGCGGGCGCTCAGTCTGCCGGAACTGCGCCACTACGACGTGTACGCCCCGCTTGTCCCCGCGCTGCAAAAGCGCGCCTCCTGGAACGAGGCTGTGGACCTCATCTCCGACGCCCTTTCTCCCCTGGGCGATGAATACGTTTCCACCCTGCGCGGCGGGCTTCTGGGCCGCTGGGCCGACCGTTACGAGAACAAGGGTAAACGTTCCGGCGCTTTTTCCGCAGGCAGCTACTCAGGCGAGCCATACATCCTGATGAACTACAAGGACGACAGCGTCCGCGACGTATTCACCCTGGCCCACGAAGGCGGCCACTCCATGCACTCCTGGTATTCCGCCCGCTCCAACCCCTTCATGCACTACAATTACACGGTCTTTGAGGCCGAAGTGGCCAGTACCTTCAACGAGGAACTGCTCTTCCGCCACATGGAAAAAACCGCCGCCGACCGGGAAACGAGGCTGTACCTCGTCAACAAGCGGGCCGACGATCTGCTTTCTACCCTGTACCGCCAGACCATGTTCGCCGAGTTTGAAAAAATCACCCACGAAATTGAGGAGGCCGGCCGGCCCCTTACCGCGGAACTCCTTCGGAGCGAATACCGCGGCCTGCTCGTCAAATACTTCGGCCCCGAAATGGTCCTGGAAGCAGTAAGCGACCTTGAGGGCCTGCGCATCCCCCACTTCTACCACGCCTTCTACGTATATAAATACGCCACCGGCATTTCCGCGGCCCTCGCCCTGGCGGAGCGCGTCCTTTCAGGCGGCGGGCGGGAGCGTGACGATTACTTTGCGTTCCTCAAATCCGGCGGCTCCCGCTTCCCCATTGAGTCCCTCAAAATCGCCGGAGTGGACATGAGTTCCCCCGCGCCCGTACAGGCCGCCTGCGAATCCTTCGGGCGCCTGGTGGATGAACTGGAGGGGCTGCTGCCGGCAGGCGGCGAAGAAGCGTAAGCGGTCCGGCTGCGCGGCCAGGCGCTGAATAATCACGTCGAGACGATAATCTCCATTTCCCCGTCAAAGCCGTTGTTGTACACCAACAGGCGCTGCTCTTCCGGTTTGTACTCATAATACGGCGTCTCCGCCGCGCCGCCGTCTGTTATGCGCAGCTCTATCAATGGCGACGGGCCGAACGGCTCCGGGGGCAGGTAGACAAGCGTGGGCGCGGTAACGGCGCTGTCGGCGCGGAAGCGGCAGCGGAAAATCCCGCGTCCGCGATCCCACTTGATGGAGAGCAGCTCCCCGGCGGCGGCCATGGGGTAGGGGCGCTTCCAGCCGGGGGCGGCCCGTTCCTTGCCTTCGGAAAAAATCGAGAGGTCCTCGTCGTTCCAGCCGTCGCCGGTTTCGTTGGTGTTGCCGGCGCTGTAGTTCCAGAGGGTCGAATGGAGCAGATTGGCATCCACCGCGTCGTAATACATGGACAGGGCCTCTTCGTGAACCGAGTAGTCGCCGCCGGCAAAGGCCTTCCGCTTGTTTAGGTCAAAGGCAAGGCCGAACTCCCCCAGCAGGCTGGGCATGTTGCCCATGTGTTCCCGTGTCCATTTGATCCCCCTCGCGAGACATTCGGCAAAATAGGCCTGTACTTTCTTTTTGCCCAGTATTATTTTTGCCTCATCAGGATCGATGGTAAACCATGAACGGAAGGTCTTGGTAAAAAGGGAAAAGCCGTCGTACCAATGGAAGGCGTTGATAACGTTTGGGGGATCCGCTGTGCCCCAGGAAGGATGGGACGCGGCGTGCGAGCTGTGGGGCATGCCCTCAATAAAAAAGAAACGGCGCTCATCCGCTTCCCGCATCTTTTCGATAAAACGAAGCATAAAGGGCTTGAGGGAATCTTCGATAAAATCCGCCCGCCTGCCTTCATGCAGGGCAAAGTGATCTTCGCGCAGGAGAACCGGCTCACCGTCATCGGTCCAGACGCCGGCCGTTTTCCAGGGGCAGCAAAAGCCTTCCCTGAAAAGGGAAAGGCCATCGCCGTTAAAGGTTTCATGGCGCTCAAGGCGGCGGCCCATGGACCTGGCGTCATACACCGGCACATCCACCGCGTAACCCGACGCGGCGCGGATGACGTCCCAGGGACTGGGCCGCGGGCCGATGGGAACCATGGGATTTTCCGCCCTCCCCAGATCGCGGCAGCCGATAAAGCCGTAGTGCGGTTCGTTCATAATGCCCCATCCGGCAATCGCGGCGCAGTTCTTCAGGCGGCGGTAACAATGCCGGAAAGCGGCGATGTAACGGCCCTGCAGCCAGTCCTGGACATTTTCGCCTTCCACGCTCAGCTCAGGCGCGTAACTTCGCCCGCCGAAAAAGAGGCTGAACATCGTAGCCGCCGCGTAACGGTTGTAGTTGCTGGGCCACATCATCCGGGGAAAAGGCTCCCCCTGCGGGCGCTGCGGCGTCCGGTGCAATTCGGCGTAACGCTGCCGCGTCAGGGCGGCGCCGGTCCGGTCAAGCCGGTCCAAATCCATCCCCAGCCTTTCCAGTGTCCAGGCGGGAGCGCCGTCTCCGCCGGTCCAGCGGCTCCACACATCCTGATGGGGATCCATACATACCGAAACGCCCTTTTGTTCCGCGACAAGGAGCAGTTTGCGCAGGTAGGCTAAATAGGCTTCGTCGTAGCAGCCCGGCCCCGCGTGTTCCAGAGCCTCCCAGGTAATTACCAGGCGCAGAAAAGTGAAACCGGCCCGCCTGAGCCGCTCAAAATGGACCTCCGCTTCCTCCAGGGGAAAGGGCCGTCCCACAAAAGAAACCTCCGCCGGGTTTTTAAGGGATTCGGGGGACAGGCCCCAGCCCGCGGGCCCGAAGGGAATTTTGGACTCTCCGCCCAAATTGACCCCTCTCAATATGAGGCTTCTTCCTTCACGATCAAGGATTTGGTTGTCGAGAATCCGCATGTTCTTTCCGCAGTGTTTTATGTGGGGCTATCCCACGCTTCATTCCGAAAGTATCTTCAAAATCGCGTCTTTCGATCCCGCGTTGAGAATATCCTGGCGTTTTTCCGCGCTTTTGAAAAGCAGGCTGATCTCCGCAAGGAACTGCAGATGGGGACCCGTTTTTTCCACCGGCGAAAGGGTCATAATGAAGATTCTGCACGGTTCATGATCCAGCGAATCGAAATCCACCGGCTTTTCCGAAATCCCGATGCAGGCGACGAGATCGCGAATGGCGGCGCTTTTGCCGTGGGGAATGGCAATGCCATGCTTCATGCCGGTAGACATTTTCTGTTCCCGGTCCATAACCGCGTTAAAGGCCGCTTCCCGGTCCTGGATTTTTTTTGCCGCGACCAGTATATCGAGTAACTCGTTGATGATTTCTTCTTTGGAGGAACCCTTCAGATGAAGAGAAATGGTCTCCGGCGTAAGCACTGTTTTCAGGTTCATATGTATTAGTGTAAAGCGCCGGCGTAGAAAAGTCAAGGAATTTCGGAACAGGGCATCGGCGTTTACTGTCAATCCGTGCACCACTACCATACTCAGAAATATACCCGCGGACCGCTGATAATCCCCCATTGATATAAGCTATATTGCGGGATCGACATAGGCTATGTGGGTGGATCGACATAAGCTATGTGGATGGATCGACATAGGCTATGTGGATGGATCGACATAAGCTATGTGGATGGATCGACATAGGCTATGTGGGTGGATCAACATAGGCTATGTGGATGGATCGACATAGCCTATGTTGTGGGATCGACATAGGCTATGTGGGTGGATCGACATAGGCTATGTGGATGGATCGATATAGGCTATGTTGCGGGATCGACATAAGCTATGTTGTGGGATCGACATAGCCTATGTGGATGGATCGACATAGGCTATGTTGTGAGATCGACATAGGCTATGTTGTGAGATCGACATAGGCTGTATTGAAAGGGAGTAATCGCCCTCGCGGCAAGGCGGAACAGGGCGGGATCAGCGCAGGGAAAGGGATAGCAAACGCCTCCTCCCCTTACGTATTTACGATTTTTTGGCTATGCTTGCGCAGGTATGGTTTTTTTTCGAAAAACAGGGAATTTTTTACTGGCAGCCCTCTTTTTGACGGCCGCCGTTTCGGGGGAAAGTCCGGCGCCGAAGCTGTGGTCCGGGGCGGAGATCAAGGCGGAGGCGGGCCGGGCGGAATACCTTCCGGGTTACGGTCCTAACGCTTTCGGTGTGTATCCGGTGCGGATACGCTGGCAAAAGCCCGCCGAGGGCGTCCCTTCCGGGTACCACGTGTACCGTTCCGTCAGGCCCGGCGCCGGATTTGAGCGAATTACCGCCGCGCCGGTAAGCGCGGTCCCGGAATCCGGCGGGTTTTTCACCTTTATTGATGAAAATCCCCTCGCCGCGCC
>JAISYA010000137.1 GCA_031270205.1 Treponema sp. | reverse complement strand
GGGAGCTGCAGGGGGAAGCGGTACTGAACTGTGACGAGACGGGGATAAACATAGGAGGGAAGCGGGTATGGCTGCATAATGTATCAAGTGAAAGCTATACGCTGTATTTTCCCCATGAGAAGCGCGGGAAAGAGGCAATGGACGCGATGGGGACTCTGGGGGATGCGAAAGGGATATTGGTACATGATTATTGGAAAGCGTATTATGGATTTACGGAGAATGAGCATGGGCTGTGCAACGCGCATTTGATACGGGAACTGACGCTGGTAGTGGAAGAAGGGCAAAAGTGGGCACAGCCGGTGATAGTGGCTATAATGTGAATAAATTACATCACAAGATACAACAAGGCCGGTGCGGCACATCGCTGCACCCGTTAAAACAAAAAGCATCCTGACGGAAGCCGGTTCAGAGGCTCCGCGTTTGTTTTGGGGATAGCTCTGTCCCTGCTGGGGAACAGACAGGGCAAAACAGCGGACAGGGAGGGGGAGCAAAGGGATAGCCGCGGAAACGAGCCGCAAGAACAGAAAACTGTCCGCCGGTACCCTGAAAAAACAACCGTTATTTCACTTCGTTTAAAGCCGCCGCGCGGTCTGCGGCAAAGAGGGGCGGTCACTGGGCCTACGCTATGCCGCATTAGTCATCTACACGGCTTACGCCGTGCGTTTACTAAGCGGGCCTCCGCCCAGCATTAGGGCGGAACCCCGATCAGCCTTAGGGCGGAACCCCGCCCAGCCTTGGGGCGGCCTCCCGCCCAGCCCTTAGGGCAGCCTCCCGCCCAGCCCTTAGGGGGGGATGCCCCCCAGCGTTAAGGGGGAATGCCCCCCAGCATTAGGGGGGAATGCCCCCCAGCATTAGGGGGGAATGCCCCCCAGCATTAGGGGGGAACCCCCCCAGCGTTAAGGGGGAATGCCCCCCAGCCCTTAGGGGGGAATGCCCCCCAGCGTTAGGGCGGAACCCCGCCCAGCATTAGGGCGGAACCCCGCCCAGCATTAGGGCGGCCTCCCGCCCAGCCTTGGGGCGGAACCCCGCCCAGCCTTGGGGCGGAACCCCGCCTAGGCTTGGGGCGGTCACCGGACCTGCGCTATGCCGCATTAGTTCATCCACACGGCTGCGCCTGAGCGGTTACATCGCGTTCCCTGTTTCGCCGAGGGTTCGTGCAAGGAGGGCAAACGCCGGGTCGATTTCAATACGGAGGCGCTTGAGAAACGAAAGCGCGGCGCTTCCGGCGGCGGCGATTTCCTTCAGGCCGGGACGGCGGTCCATCGCGCCGGCGTAATCGGGAAAATGCGCCCACAGGTAGTCGCACTCGCCGATGAGCGCGTCCAGCCGCTCCATATCCGCCGCGGCCCCGCCTGAGAGGATTTCCCGCAGCGCGGCGAGGCGGTTTTGTTCCTCCTGTATAAAAGCCCGCAGCCGCCCCGCCAGGCCCGCTTCCGGCGCGCGGGACATCCCGGCCCCGCCTTTCCCCCCGGCCAGCGCGTCAAAGGCCGCTTCCGGCGGCAGGGTCCGCAGCCCCAGGGGAAGGCCGCCGCCGGCGATGTCAAAAAGGCGCGGGTCCGCGGCAAACTCCCGCTCGAAAAGGGCGCGGTAGCCGCGCATGGCCGGATCGCTGTGTACCGGAAGGCCGTCTTTGGAACGCAGGCGGCAGACGGCTCCGCCAAAGGCGGCGGTGTTGAGGAGACTCCCGAAGCGGCTGTGACGGCGGAGTTTCTCGCGGTGGGTCGGCGTGGCGCGGGCGTGGTAGGCGTCAATCGTGAAAGAAAAATCAATGCCGCCGATAATGACGGTTCCCCGGCCAAGCCGCCGGGCCAGTTCCACCGCGGTAAGCCCCACCGAGCCAAGGGGGGGGATGGCCGGGGGAAGCAGGCCGGCAGCCCTGAGCCGCTCAAAAAGACGCAGTTCCGTCCACGGCGTCATAAAAAGATAGCGCGCTCCTGAGAGTATGTTCCCGCTTTCAGGCAGCGCCGAAAGGTCCATCGCGGCGGAAACCTCCCATCCCCGGCAGCCGATAAAATCACGCAGGTTCCAGTGCTGGCTTTCAAGGATCACCACAAGGTCGGGGATGATGCCGCGCTCCCGCAGGGCGGGAAGGCAGGAGTCCACGCAGATTATCCTGAAAGGCCGCCCCCGGCGGCGTTTCAGCGCTTCAGAGAAGCGGCGGGAAAGGCCGTCAAGCAGCGGGTCAAGCGAAGGGCCCGCCCCCAGCGCCAGAACCGGCGCGCCGCCGAAAGAGAATTCCGCGATTGAGGGAGAGCGGGGGATAAGGGCGAGATTTCGCAGGGCGTTGTGGATGTAGCGGCGGCCCAGTTTTGTCAGCGTTAGGGCGTTGCTCCAGTCCGTGGCGATTTCCCGCCGCAGCGCCGCAGCCAGGGTTTCGTACAGTTCGGGGAAAAGCTGCCAGCCCCCGTTAAGGTGAACCGTCTCCACCCCGCGGAAAATCCGCGGCCCCCAGGTTTGCCGTACCAGAGCGCAGAGGGCGGCGCTTTCACAGGTGTCTGTTATGAGCAGTTTGGGATTTGCCGGAAGCGCGGGATCGCTGTTTGTAAGGGACAGATCGTATAACGCTTTTTCCGCTTCCACGCATAGTACGGCGGAATGGGGAGCTTCTTCGGCCAATCGCGCAAGCAGCCGCCCCAGCCCGTAACCGTACAGCGGGGAGGGGCAGAAATAAAGGATTTTGTCCGTAAGCGGGATCGCGTCCGCGGTCCGTTCCGCCCTGCCGGCGGGATCAACGCCGGAAAGCAGGGTTTTTCCGTTATAGACGAAACCGCGGCGGGCCGCCGTCACTTATTCGCTCTGGGTCAGGAAGTAGCGGAAGTAGGTCTCAAGGAACCGGTCGTCCATCTTTTCGCTGTTGAGGAAATACGTTCCCAGGGACTGCCCGCTCATATAACTCAGCCAATAGCCGGAATAGGCCGACGCGATAGACTCGATATCCCCCGCTTCGGCTTCGGTTTCTTCCGTGGGGACCAGCGCCAGCACGTTAGCGCCCTGTACCAAAGGCTCGGACAGGGTGTTGACCGGGGTGGAAAAGGCGGTCTTCCAGAAATTTTCATCCGTGGAAGACGCGGCAAGTTCCGGCAGCGAAAAAGAACCAAGGGTCGTAAAAAGGTCTATGCCGCCATAGTTGACCGGGAGCGGCCCGAACGTAGTTTTTTCAATCCCCCGCTCCCGCAGGGCTTCGTCAAATCCGGAGCCGTTTGCCCGGGCGATAAAATCACGGGCCTGGGCGACGGCCCAGTCCTCCATCCGGCCCCGTTCAAAATTCCGCACATACGAGCGGACCTTTTCCAGTGTCGCGGGATCGGAGGCATCGGCGTGTATCACCGCCTCTTCAGCCCGGAAAAAAGCCCAGCCGGAGGCGAGCTTGATCACGTCGCTGTATTCCCCCCTGCCCAGGGCGATAATTTTTTCCCTGTCCGCTTCCTCGGCGATTTCCTGATTCAACTCGTGGGCCAATTTGATCCCCATGTCCCCGCCTCTTTCGGCGTAGCTGTCCTGCGACTGGGTTCTCGCCGCGTCCTCAAAAGTGATGGTCCCGCTTTTGATCGAGTCGAGAATTTGCCTCGCCTCCCGTTCGCTGGAATTGATCGTTATTCTGGAGTGATGGACGGTCCTGAACAGTTCAGGATGCTCCGCCGCGTACCGGGCAAGCTCGCTATCGGGATAGGCGTCCACCGAAAACGAAACCATGTCGAAGCTCCGCCGGGGCGAGGCCATTTTTCCGATAAAGGCCGCTTCCGCCGGGGATTTGAGCAGGCCGGTCGCGTCGGCATAAAAACGCTCTTTCGCGAGGTCTTCCCGCACCTGCCGCCAGAGGGTAAGCCGCTCATTAGTGGAAAGCTGCTGGTACAGGGCGGAAGAAAAGCGGCCGTTTTCCTGAAACTGGGGCAGCTGCGCCACTTCCCGGTCAACGATCTCCGCCGGAACCTCATAGCCGGACTTTTTCATTTCCTGCAAAATCGCCGTATGGAGCGCCGCGCCCTCAAAAGCCTCCCGCCAAATCTGGTAGCCCGCGAACTGGTAATTATTGGGATCAATTGAATTCTGCCGGTACTGGACCACCATTGAATAGTAGCGGGCAAAGTAATTCCCCGGCACATAGGTGATCGGCGCATTGTCGTATGAGCCGAAAGTCAGGTCCGCGCCGGCGCTCATGCCGTATTCGGGAACAATGGCCGGAACCAGGACGAAGGCGATTATTACGATTATAAGCACGATAATCGTGCCGATGAAGATGAAGGGATTAGCCTTAAAGCGGCGGATAAATTCCGAATCCGAAGGTTTTTTTTCTTTTGTTACCACTGCTGCCACTTTTTTTTCCTTAAAAGCCATAAAATCACGCCCCTCAGTTGTTTTGTTTAAGCCTTGAATACCATACCATTTTCGGCTTTTTTGGTCTAGCAGTTGCCGCGCTTCGCGCATTATAATCCCCAAGAACCGCCTGCAGGCGATTTTTACCCTGCAAACTGCGTAGGGGCTGTAAAAGAAGTCGTCCCGCACGAGGCTGGCTGAACCCCGAAACGCCCTGATGGTACCGAAAGGTACTGAAAGATATACTTGACACAAACCGGATGTTAGCTCATAATAACAATAGTTAGCTAAGGCTAATAATAATACAGAAGGCGGGAAGCATGTTCTGGAGAATGATAGGCGGTATCCTGGGGCGGCAGTGGAAGAAGATGCTGATGGTGGCCTTTACCGTCGCGCTGGGTTCCTCCCTGGCGACGGCCATGCTGAATGTAATGTTTGACGTGGGGGACAAGATAAACCGGGAATTAAAAACCTACGGCGCCAATATCAATGTGCTGCCCAGGGGGGCCTCTCTTTTGGACGATCTCTACGGCGTCAGCGAGGGCGCCGGGGTTTCGGACAAATACCTCTCCGAGGCGGAATTGGGTAATATCAAAACAATTTTCTGGGCTTTTAACATCGTTGATTTTACCCCCTATCTCAATACCCGCGTTACGCTGCTTTCGCCCAACGGCGAGGCGGGGCCGGAGCTGAAACTGGTTGGTACATGGTTTGACCGGCATTTGGAGCTGCCCACGGGGGAAGCGCTCAACACCGGCATACGGAACATGAAAAACTGGTGGGATGTGCGGGGCCGCTGGCTGGACGGCGCGGACACTAACGCCGCCATGGTGGGAGAAAGCGCCGCCGCCCGCCATAACATCAATGTTGGGGATACCATTACCGTACGGGCGGGAGCGAAACAAAAAGAATTAACCGTGGAGGGGATCTTTCGCGCCGGGGGCGGCGCGGGCGCGGGCGGAGACGAGGACGAGGCGGTATATGCGCCGCTGGCCCTGGCGCAGGAACTGACCGGACGGCCGGGCATGGTGAGTCGTGTGGAGGTGAGCGCCCTTACCACCCCGGACAACGAGTTGTCACGCCGGGCGGCCCAGGATCCCAAGAGTCTTTCAATTAAGGAATGGGAAACCTGGTACTGCACTGCCTACGTCAGCGCTATCTGCTACCAGATTGACGAGGTGATAACGGACGCGGTTTCCAAGCCCATACGCCAGGTTGCCGAGTCCGAAGGGGTGGTGCTGGAAAAGACCCAGCTCCTCATGCTGCTCATCACGATTTTGAGCCTCGCCGGTTCAGCCCTGGGCATCTCCAACCTCGTTACCGCCAGCGTGATGGAACGCTCGGCGGAAATAGGCCTGCTCAAAGCGGTGGGCGCTCACGACGGGCCGGTCTCGCTGCTTGTGCTTACGGAGATTCTTATCACCGGCATTATCGGCGGGGCGGGCGGTTACTTCGCCGGATTGGGCTTCGCCCAGATCATCGGGCAGTCGGTTTTCAGCGCGTCCATAGACATCAAGCCCATGGTGATTCCCATTACGGCGGCGCTGGTAGTGCTGGTAACCATGGCGGGAAGCATTCCTTCGATTCGCCTCCTCCTCCGTCTCCGCCCCGCGGAAGTCCTTCACGGCAGGTAACGCATGAATAAACAGAAATTCTACATCAAGATGGTCGTGAGTTCCCTGCTTCGCCGCCGTTCGCGGATGATTGTGGCGCTCCTCGCGGTGGCCGTGGGCGCGGCTATCCTTTCGGGGCTTATCACGATTTACTACGACATACCCCGGCAAATGGGCCTGGAGTTCCGCTCCTACGGGGCAAACCTGGTGTTTATCCCGTCGGGGGACGCGCACACCATCAGCGATGAAGACGCCGCACGGGCGTTGTCGTACCTGGATGCAAACAGCGTGATCGGGGCCGCCCCCTACCGCTACCAGATGATCAAGATAAACGAACAGCCCTTTATGGCGGCGGGTACCGATTTGCCCGGCGCGCGGGCGACCAGCCCGTACTGGCTTGTTTCAGGGCGCTGGCCCGAAAACGCCGGGGAAGCCCTGGCAGGCGCGGAAGCCGCCGCCGCGCTCCGTCTGCTTGCGGGCAGTTCTTTTACCGTTACCGGAACCGACAGCCTGGGGGAAAGTTTTAGCCGGGACTTTACCATTACCGGGCTGCTCCAAACCGGCGGCGCGGAGGAGGCCTTTATCTTTATGTCCCTTGAAGATTTCCGCGCCATGATGCGGGAGGAGGGCAAGCTCGACGTGGTGGAATGCAGCGTTTCCGCCGCGCGGGAAACGCTTGAGGCGCAGGCGGCCCGTATCGCGGAAATGGTCCCCGGCGTAAGTCCCGCGCTGATAAAAAAAGTTACCGATTCGGAAGGCACGGTACTCACCAAACTCCAGGCGCTGATTTACCTCGTAACGGTAGTGGTTTTACTTTTAATCATGATCTGCGTGGCCACCACCATGATGGCGGTCATCGCCGAGCGGCGGCGGGAAATAGGCCTGCGGAAAGCGCTGGGGGCTTCCAACCAGAGTCTTATCATTGAGTTTATCGGCGAGGGAATGTTTCTCGGCGGCTTCGGCGGATTGCTTGGAGCGGTATTAGGCTTTACGTTTGCGGAGGTCGTGGGGCTTAACGTGTTCAACCGTTCGGTCACGTTCCAGCCCCTGCTCGCCCCGGTAACGCTGGCGGCGTCGATCATTGTTACCGCTATTGCCTGTATCATCCCGGTACGAAGCGCGGCCGATGTGGACCCGGCGGTTGTGCTGCGGGGGGAATGAGCAGTGAGGAAAAGGCCGAAGGGCCGATAGAGGGAAGTCTACGGATTAATCAGGCTAAAGCCCGGTGGATTTTTAATTTCTGATCCCCGTAATCCGTGGATAGATTCTTAAATTTGTATGCAGGAGACTCTAGTGGATTTACTGGAATTGAAGGATATTGGCAAAGTGTACGGCAGCCTCAAGGCGCTGCAGCATATCGATCTGTCGGTGCGGCAGGGGGAGTGGCTTGCCATCATGGGGCCTTCTGGCTCGGGAAAAACAACGATGATGAATATTATCGGTTGTATGGACAAGCCTTCCACGGGGACGGTTTTTCTTGAAGGCGTCAATATTTCACAGGAAAGCGCGAAAAATCTTACCACCATCAGGAGGGACAAGATCGGCCTGATTTTTCAGCAGTTCCATTTGGTGAATTATCTAACCGCCCTTGAAAACGTGATGGTGGCCCAGTATTACCACAGTATGCCCGATGAAAAGGAGGCGCTGGCCGCGCTGGAGCGGGTGGGCCTGTCCGCGCGGGCGAAGCATCTGCCGGCGCAGCTTTCAGGCGGGGAGCAGCAGCGGGTGTGCATTGCCCGCGCGCTGATCAACTACCCCGCCCTGATCCTCGCCGATGAACCCACGGGCAATCTGGACGAGGCGAATGAACAAATTGTTATTGACATTTTCAAACAGCTTCACGCCGAGGGCAGCACGATTATTGTGGTTACCCACGACCCGGAAGTCGCCGAAGACGCGGAACGGACGGTGGTGCTGGAACACGGACGTATCGTGCGGATAGTAAAGAACGAGGAAATATGAAAAAAATTATGTGCGGTTTGTTATTGGCATCTCTGTTGTTTGCGGGCTGCGGAAAGGCCGCGCTGCGGGACGGGGTGTATTCGGGACAGAGCGGCGAGGACGATACCGGCGCCTGGGGAGAAGTGAGTATCAGCATCAGCGCGGGGAAGATAGCCGCCTGCGAATTTGTTACCCGGCAAAAAGACGGGACGATTAAGGGCGAAGACTACGGCAAGGTAAACGGAGAAATCTCCAACGCCGACTTTTACGCCAAAGCCCAGCTTGCGGTAAGGGCCATGCGGCAATACGCCGACGCCTACGCACGCACGGGCGATCTGAAAGCGGTGGAAGCGGTGAGCGGGGCGACTATCGCGTATGAGCAATTTATAGAGGCCGTGGAAGACGCATTGGAGAAGGCGACAACAAATGCGAAGGGCCGGTGAAGAACACCACGGAAATCGTTTGTGTCTTAACTGAGCATTTTTTTAATTAAAAATGCTCAGTTAAGACACAGTTTGAATTGTTCCCAAAATAGGCGCATAAAGGATTTTTCGCCGCATGTATTTGAAAATCACATTCATTTTCATATTGACAATTCCGGTGTAATCCGGTACTCTGTATCCGTGATGAAACATAGACGCCCGGCAAATTATCATACCCGGCAGGGACAGGACATTCTTGATTATATGCGGTCCCTTGGGGACGGCCATATCACCGTGAATCAGCTGGTACGCCATTTTACGGACGAGAGGGCGGCCATTGGGCAGACTACCATCTACCGGCATCTGGAAAAACTTGCCGCTGCGGGGAAGATTCGCAAATATCTCCTCAACGACGGCAGCAGCGCCTGTTATCAATACATTGACGATGAAACAAAGTGCCGGGAACATTTCCACCTGAAATGCGAAATCTGCGGCAGCGTCATCCACGCGGACTGCGAATTGCTGGATAAAATTGAACGGCATCTCCTTTCCATGCATGACTTTCAAATTGACATGCTTAAAACCATTTTTTACGGGAGCTGCGGGAAATGCCTGGGATCAACTCAGACAATGAGGAACGCACCGTGAACCGGAAAGCGGGCTTTTGGCTAATGCTCTGCGTTTGCTTTGCCGCGGTTTTTCTGTTTTCGGAAAGCCACATCTCGTTTCACGCGGATTATGACTGCCACGGGGAGGGCTGCCCCCTGTGTCTTATTACGCAGCATATAGCGTATTTTTTCCGTCAGTTTAGGCATTTCCATTCTTGCCTCACTTTTCCCGCGGATGTCGTTTTGTTATCCGCCCTTGTTTTGCAATTTTCGATTCTTCATTTTATGAGGATAAGTTCAATCCGGTTAAAAACAAGAATGAACTTATGATGAGTACCAGCTTTATATTTTCACCGGTACATTCAAGGCGCGTTTTCAAAATACGCTGTTTTGAGACGGCCTCATATTTCTCATTTTAACAGGAGTTTTTTTATGAAACGATTTATTTTTTTTGCGTGTATTCTGCTGTCTCTGGCAGCAGCCCTATCCGCCGGAGGGCGCCGGGAAACAAAAAATACGGAGGACAGGATAAATGTGGTGACCACTATTTTTGCGCCCTATGATTTTGTCCGCGAGATTGCCGGAGATCGGGTAAACCTTACCATGCTGCTGCCTCCCGGGGCGGAAAGCCATTCTTTTGAACCGACTCCACGGGATATTATCACGGTTCAAAACAGCGACGTCTTTATCTATGTGGGGGGAGAATCCGACGCCTGGGTGGAACGGATCCTTGACTCGTTTGATACGAGCCGCCTGGATATTATCACCCTCATGGACTGCGTGGATGTGGTGGAAGAAGAAATTGTTGAGGGCATGGAGGATGAAGAAGAGGATGATTCCGAAGAAGAAGAAGCGGAATACGACGAGCATGTCTGGACTTCTCCACGGAACGCCCAGCTTATCGTGCGCAAGATCGCCGATGTACTAAAAGCGCGGGACGCGCCCAATGCGGCGGCATATGAAAAAAATACCGCCGCCTATATCGCAAAGTTAACAGAACTGGACGCGTCCTTCCAAAAGGTAGTTGCCGGCGCAAAGCGGAAAATTTTTATTTTCGGCGACCGCTTCCCCTTTCGCTATTTTGCCGACGCCTACGGGCTTAGTTACTACGCCGCCTTCCCCGGTTGTTCCACCGAGACCGAATGCAGCGCCGCGACGGTGGCCTTCCTTATCAACAAAGTGCGCTCCGACAAAATCCCCGTGATTTTTCACATTGAGCTTTCCAATGAAAAAATCGCCGACGCCATTTGTGAAGAAACGGGGGCAAAGAAAATGCTGCTCCACGCAGTGCACAATGTGAGTAAAAGGGATTTTGAAGGAGGGGCCGGCTACTACGGCTTAATGTCCCAAAATGTCAAAAACCTGCGGGAGGCGCTGCAGTAAGCCGTGAAAACTAAGGGATACAGGGGTTTACGGAAATTCCGCCTGTATCCCTTTTTCTTCCAGATCAGAGGGCGAGGCGTTTTCCCAGCTCGTAACATTGAGACAGGGCCGCTGTGTCAGGTTCAAGCTGTGCGATAATACCTTCGCCGTCAACCTTCGCGCCCATGCCTTTCATACGCTCGGCCCAATCCCGCATCCACTGGCCGTCGCCCCAATCATAGGAGCCAAACAGTCCCAGCGGTTTTCCGCCGACTTCAGCCTGTGAAAGCCCGCTGATAAAGGGCTCCATTTCGCCCTCTTCCAGCACTTCCGCGCCCATCGCCGGGCAGCCAAAGGCAAGGGACTCCGCCGCCTTAACCGTCTCCGGTGTTACGCCGCCCACGGGCTTGACGGTGACCTCCGCCCCGCCTTCTTCCGCGCCTTTGGCAACCTGTTTCGCCATAGTCTCGGTGTTACCGCCGCCGCTCCAATAAGCAATCAATACCTTTTTCATAAAAACCTCCGCGAATAGAGTACATGACCTCATGTTATATAAATCTAACAAAATAGTCAAGCCTGTAGAGCGGAATAGTACTCAATTGCCGTTTTTTTTCCGCCGGTCTCGGGCCTTTTTACGCAGGCCTTCGGCTGTGTTGAAGAACGCGCGGAGGAGCGGTTTGCAGGGATAATCCCAGCTTCCGCTTCGGTGGATGATTGTCCCGCCAAAGCCGGTTTTGAAGCGGTACAGGCCTGCCATGGGGTGGGAGGGATCGTCGTTGGGGGGGATGCCAAAGAGGTCATATATTTCGCAGCCGGACGCCTTCGCATCCCGTATGGCCTGCCATTGCAGGGCGTAGGAGGCCATTAAATTGCGCTTGATATCGGCGGAAGCGCCGTAGAGGTAAACCGCCCGGGAACCGCGGCAGAGAACCACCACGGCGGACAGGGCGTCACCGTCATGTTCGGCGGTATAAAGGCGCAGTTCCGGAGCGGGCTTATCCCCCGCGGCGTCCCGGCACACTTCAAAAAGGGAACGGTAATACTCAAGGCTGTGAACCGCTATGCCGTCCCGTTGGGCGGTCTTGGTAAGGAGCCGGTAAAAAACGTCAAGGCCGCCCAAATCGGGCCTGCTGACCTGAACGCCCCGCTTTTCGGCAAGGCCGGTATTGTAGCGCCATTTGGGTTTCATGGCGGCCAGTATTTCCTCACGAGAGGGTTTCAAATCAAGGATTACCGTGTCCGGAGGCTGAATATCGGCGGCGGCCCGTTTTAAGGGCGGCCCAAGGCGCGGCGCGATACCGCCGACTCCTTCCTCACGGTACCAGGGCGGATCGAAGCGGATAAAGGCGGTGTCACGGGGAAGGAATTGCCGCAGCTTTTGGGCAAGTTCGGTGAGGAGCCGGGTTTCCTGCCCTTCGGCAAGGGAAAAACCGGCGGGCAATTCGGGACCCCAGGGAACGTAGGCCATTGAAAGGCCGGGGGTCAGGCGGCGGGAGAGGACCAGGAGGGAACGGCCGCCGGCGTCCGCCCAGTCAACGAGAAAGACCCGGCTTATCCAGCCGAAGCGGGATTTGAACGCGCCCCACATGGCGGACTGTAAAAACGAATCCGAGCCGCCGCAGACCGAAAGTTCCCCAGCAGTGATATTTCTGATATACCCGGCATCCTCCGCGCTGCGCATGTACTAATGCACTTCACCATCGGGGATAATCGATGTACGGACGGGCTTTCCGGCCAGGCACAGGTTCTTTCCGCCGGACTGTACCGCAAATTGATTTACCGCTATGGGATGCGAAAAGAAAGCGTCGATGTCGATTTCCGCCGGGGCCGGAACGGCTTCTTCACCTTCGGGCAGGAGCCTGGTCCCGGTGGGGACGCCGCCTGAGTCAAGCACTTCGCAACGCTCGGCGTTCTGCCCGTCGGGACCCGCGCCCTTGTGGTCGCCCGCGGCAAGAAGCATGCCCTTTGATTCAATTCCCCGCAGTTTCGCCGGTTTGAGGTTGTAGGCCACTATGATCTGTTTGCCAAGAAGTTCTTCTTCCCTATAAAAGGGAACCAGGCCGGAGACGATGGTCCGCTCTTCGCGGACGCCGCTTACGCCCTCCCCTATTTCAAGATTAATGATATAGAGCTTATCCGCCCTGGGGTGCCGCTCGATCTTTTCGATTTTCGCCGCGCGCAGATCAAGCACGGCGGCAAAAGGCGGGACACTCTTGGGCGCTTCCGCCGCTCCGCTGTTTTCCTCTGCCATTTTTTTTCGCTCGGCTTCCTGTCTGTCCTTTTGGCTGCCCGAATAGCGTCCCCGCAGGGTCTCCACCAGCTCGTCCTCAAGTTTGGAAAAGAGGACTTCGCTTTTTATTTCCACGTCAGCCGCAATTCCCTCAGCCCTGCCGATGTCCTTCCAACTGAGAGCCGCCCCCTCCCCCGCTTCGAGACCGAAGAAAGATGCGATCTTTGCCGCGGCCTGCGGCATATACGGCTCAATCAGCACCGCAAGGTCCCGCACGATATGGGCCAGATCGCGTATTACCGCCTCCGCTTTGGGGGGATCTTCCCTGCGCAGCCGCCAGGGTTCGGCGTCCTGAAAATATTTGTTGGCGAACGAGGAAAGTTCAAAGACCTCCCTGAAAGCGTCCCGCAGTTCGGCGCGCTCAAGTTTTTCCGCGATTGCGTTTTCCCGCCCGTGTACCTCTTTCCAAAAAGCGGGATCGGGATCCCCGGCGGGCAGCCTGCCGCCGTAATAGCGGGTGATGAACGAAACGGTACGGTTGACGAGATTCCCCAGGTTGCCGATTAGCTCGCCGTTCACTTTTTCCTGAAAATCTTTCCAGGTAAACAGGGCGTCCGCTTTTTCGGGGCGGTTGTAGAAAATGAAGAAACGCCACACGTCGGACGGGATACCGGTTTCCATCACATCGGTTCCGAAAACGCCGATGCCCCGCGATTTGGAAAATTTGCCGCTCTCGTAGTTGAGGTACTCGGTACTGGACATGTGGTATAACATGGTCCAGTTGTCGCCGCTTCCCAAAAGGCTTGAGGGGAAAATCACCGTATGGAAAGGGATATTGTCTTTGCCGATGAACTGGAAGAGTTCCACATCATCGGGGCTTTTCCACCAGTAGTCGACAAAATCATGCCAGTCGGAAAATCGCGGATACGCCTTAAACCGGCTCGCCGTATTCGGAACAATCCCCTTGGCGATTGCGTCACCCAAATTTCCGGTGATCGAAATGTAGCCGATGGGCGCGTCGAACCACACGTAAAAAACTTTTTCCTCATAGCCGGGACGGGGTACGGGGATTCCCCATTGTAAGTCCCTGGTGATGGCCCGCTCCCGCAGGCCGTCTCGGATCCACGCTTGGGTCATGCGGATCGCGTTATTCGCCCAGAAGCCTTTTTCGGAGGCGGCTTTGATCCACGCCTCAAGCCGGTCCTTGATTTTGGGAAGGTCTATGTACAGGTGCCTGGTTGATTTCAGGGAGGGAAGGGAACCGCAGGCCGCGCAGCGCGGCTCTTTCAGTTCGGTGGGGTCCAGCAATTTGCCGCAAGCCTCGCACTGGTCCCCCCTGGCGTCGGCGGAACCGCAGTGAGGGCAGACGCCGCGGATGTAGCGGTCGGCGAGGAAACGTCCGCATTGGGCGCAGTGGAGCTGTTCAATCGTTTTTTCGGTGATGAAACCCGCGGCGTCGAGCTTTTTGAAAATATCCTGCGTCACCTCGGTCTGAATCGGCGTAGAGGTTCGCCCGAATTGGTCAAAGGCGATATTGAACCAGCGGTAAATTTCGTCGTGCACGGCGTGGTAGCGGTCGCAAAGCTCCTGCGGACTTACGCCTTCTTCGGCGGCCCGGTTTTCGGTGGCGGTACCGTATTCATCGGTCCCGCAGACGTAGAGGGTCTCATAACCCCGCAGCCGGCAGAAGCGGGCAAAGGCGTCGGCGGACAGCACCTGGATGAGGTTACCCAGATGGGGCACGTTATTCACGTAAGGCAGCGCGGAAGTAATCAATCGGCGTTTCATATTAGGCAATCATAGTAAAAAGCGGGGCCTGTGGCAACAGGGCAGGG
>JAISYA010000120.1 GCA_031270205.1 Treponema sp. | reverse complement strand
ATGACAACAAGCGCCGCGGCAACGGCGCCTTTATAATTCACTCTTTTCATTTGGTGTTCCCCCAATTACTCAAGGTTCCGAAGGGAACCCCAATGGAATATTCAAGGTCGATAAGACCGGTAAGATAGTTGAACTGCTGTTCCAGCATCTGTGTCCGCGCCTGTCTGAGGGACAGCTCCGCGTTCTGCACCTCAAGCAGATCCTGCAGGCCCGCCCGGTACGCCTGTTCGGTCAGCCGGTATGTCCGTTCCGCCAGATCCACCGTCTGCTCCTGGGCTTTCGCGGTGGTTCTGGTTTGTTCCAGCGAAAGCACCGTATTGTAAATCTCAATCTCCGTTCCCCGGATTGCCTGGGCAAGGCCGATGCTGGCAATCCTGATCTGATCGTCCATATCTTTAATGGCCTGAAAATCCGTGCTGAAAGGGAAAAGGCTGTGCAGTCTTAATCCCACCGCAATGGTAAAAGAACCGGAGTCCTGCCAGAGATCGCTGTCGCCCCAGTTGTCCTTCCAGGGGTCCTTGGTAAAGACCGGGATGGCGTTCCAGCTTAACGTTAAAGTCGGCGTCAATCCGTAAATCAGCGCCTTCCGGGCGCTCTGGGCGATCTGGATTGTCTGCTTGAGTTCCTGAATATCCGGTTTTCCCGACGCGGCTTTCGAGATCAGATCCGTCATTTGCATAGTGGAAAAAGTCGGCGCCGCTTCAACGGGTATCAGTTCAAAGCGGGTATCGTAGGGCAGCCCCAGGTCCATAGCAAAGCGGGCCATAACGAGTTTGAGCTGGTTTTCAGTCCGGTCGATGGTGGGCTTCATGTTTTCCATATTTACCTGCGCCTGGAGCAGGGTCAGCTCGGGGGCCAGCCCCGCGTTGTAATTGCTCCGAGCCATCTCCACCCGCCGCGCGGCGGCGGCAAAATTTTCCCGGAGCAGGTCGATATTCTCCTGCAAAAGGAGCATATTGTAATAGCTTTTCCGCACATCCCGCTCAATCTGGGCCTTGGCCTTCTCGTAACTGATCAGCCCCCCTTCATAATCCAGCCTGAGCCGCTTCATGTTTTCAAACATCGCGGCGCTGATACTGACGGACATCTGAATTGAAGCGCCTATATGCCATTGGGGTAGTTCTTGCGTGACCGAAATAGGCGTAAATGTCAAGGGATCGAAGCCCGCGGCGCCAGTGACACTGGTTTTTTTATTATCCAAAATCAGGTTGCCCCCCACGGTCACGCTGGGGATAAACTGATTCCACGAATAATCCGAGGCCCGCTTTTTGGTACCCGAACTGACCCGCGCGGATTCCAGGCTGAGGTTGTTTTTGATTGCCAGCGAAACCGCCTCATCGGGGGTCAGACGCATCGGCAAAGACTGCGCCGGCAGAACGGCGCTAAACACCAGGCTCAGCAGCACCATCAACACCGGCGGCAAACCTTTGTGCCCGCCGGCATTCCGTTTTTTGAAGTTCATAACGACTCCTTCTTCCGGCCCGCATAACGCGCGACCGGTAATCCTTCAAACCTTCGGTTCCAGACGGCACTTACATTCGCTCCGCCTGATATTACGATTATAAACAACATACCCCGATTTCAACATTTTTTAAACCCTTTAAGCCCCATAGCCGCAAAGCGGACCAAAGTCCTGATGCCGCTGTTCTGCACATTTCTCAAAGAGAAGCCGCCGCCCGACTGCATCAATATGCTGACCAGGAGAAACAGTATCCAATGAGATGCCTGCCAGTTTCCCTCTTCGCCTTCGGGATATCCCCCGCCCGGCAGCGTACCGATATCAACATCTTCGAAAACCCTGAAAAAATCCGGCAGCTTCTTTTCATGCCTGCCCAGGTCCAGCCTGCGGGTACGAATCCAGTCTATGGCAACGAGGATTTCAGGCCGCGAGCGGAGGTACACGGCAATAGAAAAAATCCCCAGGTAGATCTGTTCCTGCGGCACGGCGGAAAGGGCGATCCCCTGCCGGGCAAAGGTGATAATCCGGACGAATTCGGTGATAAAAAGCTGGCGCAGCATGTCCTGCTTGTTTTTGAAGTGCCCGTAAAGGCTGCTCTTGGAAAGCCCCGATCGGCGGGCTACCATGTCCATTGACGTTTTCCAGGGACCGGCCTCAGCCACCGCTTCGGCCACCGCCCTGAGCAGCGGATCGCCCTCCTCGTTTTGTACCACCCCCTCCACGCGGTTTTCCAGTTCCTCATAATTCAGGCCGTCCAGCGCAGCGCCACTGTGACCGAGGCCGCTCATTATGATTTCACTTACCAAAGCGATTATTTTTTGAATCTCCTCCTCGGACGGAGATGCGCCGGAACGTTTGGCGGTTTTATGAAAATACGCCAAAAAAAAAGTCAAAGTGGCGAACGCCAACTGCATCAACAGGGTATCCGTGGTGTATTCCTCTTTCACCGCATGCAGGAACATCCCCAAATCCACACCCCGGCTTTTGAGAAGCTCTGCGGGGTTAAAGTCCTCCGTATTCCGGCCGTACACATTCATCAGGGAAAAAATCAGGGCGTCGGCGTTCCGGGCGTAGTACTCGGCAACACTCCTGAGTATGGTGGAAATGCCTTCGTTCCAGTCCGTGCTTTGCAGCGCCCGCTCATAGTCCGCCCTGATAAAACCAACAAATTCGTCAAAAAAATGCGCGGCCATGGCGTCCATCAGCAGCTGTTTGCTCAAAAAATGGCGATACAGGGCGGGCTTACTTACCTTCAATTCCCTGGCAAGACGGCTGAGACTGGTATCCTGGTATAAAGAGCGGCCCCACACCTTGAAGGCCGCCCGCACAATTTCTGTCTTCGTCATAGTTAACGACCGGTCGGTAACTTAACTATAATGATTCATGAAAAAAATTACAAGCGCGGC
>JAISYA010000164.1 GCA_031270205.1 Treponema sp. | reverse complement strand
GAGTTTTTGAGGCTTTCACCAAGCCCTTCAAACAATTTCCGTCCTTCAGCGCGGCGGCGGCGGCGTTTTTCCGCGGCGTCTTGCTTGCAGTCCGCGATGGACGGGAACGGCTCCGCAAGCTGCGGCTCTACAGGCTTCGGCTTTTCAAACTGTCCCAGACCTGCGGCATCGCGGGTGATGGCAAAACGGATATACGCCTGCCCGCTTCCAATGGATGCGGGCAGAGGCTGTTCCAGCCGCAAGACACGGCGGGTTTCGTCAATTTCGACGGTCTGCTGTATTACGATCATAGGGCAAATGTACCGCAAAGATGTTGGTAAACGCAAGGGGTCGCGCGCGTTGAGGCGGTCAAATTGCGCCGCGGAAAAGGCGGCGGCATTGGCAGCGCGGGCGAAACGCTGATTGCGGCGCCGCAGGTACACGCGGTAAGCGCGGGCGCGCCGGGCGCCAAATCGCGAATTCGGGCGATTTTGGCTCAAATTCGGTTGATTCCGGCCCGAATTTGCGCGATTTTGGCCCTTATCCGCGCCGTTCCGGCTATGGCCGCCGCGATTCAAGCCGCAGCCTGAGCGATTCCGATACAGGCCGGAACGGCTCCGACACAGGCCGGAATCGCTCCGACACAGGCCGGAACGGCTCCGACACAGGCCGGAATCGCTCCGACACAGGCCGGAACGGCTCCGACATGGGCCGGAATCGCTCCGACATGGGCCGGAACGGCTCCGACATGGGCCGGAATCGCTCCGACATGGGCCGGAATCGCTCCGACATGGGCCGGAATCGCTCCGACACAGGCCGGAATCGCTCCGGTTCATGCCGGAACGGCTCCGGCGCAAGACGGAACGGCCCGGCGGTATGGCCGCGCGCCGCCGCCGGTTTTCCCCGGTAAGGGCGTCCAGTGGCGCTAGTCCGGTAAATTTGCTATAGTAAGCCGAGGAGTTTTTATGGACGACGATCCCTCCCGAATACCGGGGCGTATAAAAGAACTGCGGGAAATACTGGAAATCAGCGCCATGGATCTGGCCGGGGATGCGGGCATTCCCCTTGAAACGTACGCGAAATACGAAAGCGGCAGCCTGGATATTCCCATCAGCGCGCTGTACCGCATCGCGAACCGGCTGGGGACGGACGCGACGGTGCTTATCACCGGCGAGGAGGCAAAGATGGTCAACGCCGCGGTGTGCCGGAAGGGAAAAGGCGTGCAGGTGGAGCGCTACCCCGGCTACGAATTTTCCAGCCTGGCCTATAATTTCAGGGGACGGACCATGGAGCCGCTGCTGGTGTTTCTCGATTCCGCAAAGCCGGCGGCGGCGCGGGTGTCCCATTCGGGGCAGGAGTTCAACTACGTACTTGCGGGCCGCGTGAAGGTTTCTATCGGGAAAGCCGAGTACATCCTTTCCGAAGGGGATTCGATTTATTTTGACGCCCATCTGCCCCACGGCCAAAGCGCGGTGGACGGCCCCGCGCAATTTATCACTATCATACAGGAATGAGCGCATGAACGAAATTGTGTCCCGCTACTGCCCCCGGATCGAGTTTGACAGCTATGAGGATTTTTACGCCAATTACCGCTGCGAGGTTCCGGACAATTTTAACTTTGCCTATGATGTCGTTGACGAATGGGCCGCCCTGCGGCCGGAAAAAACCGCCCTGCGCTATACCGATGACTCGGGCCGTATGTTGACCTTTACCTTTGCCGACATGAAACGCCTTTCCGGCCAGGCGGCGAACGCGCTGCGTGATCTGGGCGTGAAAAAAGGCGACGTGGTTATGCTCATCCTGAAACAGCGTCCTGAAGTGTGGGTCCTCATGTGCGCCCTGATGAAGATCGGCGCGATCTGCATCCCCGGCACGTACCAGCTTACCGCCAAGGACCTTGAGTACCGCTGCACCATCGCCGAGGTAAAACTGCTCGTCGCCTGCGACGACGCCGACTTGTTGCGGAATATCGCGGCGGCCGCTCCCCGTTGCGCCTGTCTGAAACACGTCGCCATAGTGGGGGAGGTCCCTCCCGCGTACATTGACATGCGCGCCGCCATCGAGAAAGCGCAGGGACAATTCCGGCGGGTCGCCACCGAAACCCGCGATCCCATGCTGATTTATTTTTCTTCCGGTACGACCGGCATGCCCAAGATGGTGCTCCACAACCACAGCCTCCCGCTGGGGCACATTGTTACCGCCAAATACTGGCACTGCGTGGAAGACGGCGCGGTACACCTGACCCAGACCGATTCGGGCTGGGCGAAATTCGCCTGGGGCAAGATATACGGCCAGTGGATCTGCGGCGCGGCCGTCGGCGTGTACGATACGGAAAAGTTCATCCCCCGGGGGATGCTTGAGGCCATACAGCGGCTGCGGCCGGCCACTTTCTGCGCGCCCGCCACGGTTTTCCGCTACCTTATCAAGGAGGACCTTTCCGGTTATGACTTTAGCTTTATCCGCCACACTTCGGTGGCGGGCGAGCCGCTCAGCCCGGAGGTGTACCATAAACTGAAAGAACTCACCGGCCTTGAAATCCGCGAAGGTTTCGGCCAGTCGGAGACTTCGGTACTGGCGGCGGTGTTCAAATGGCTGCCGGTAAAGCCCGGCTCCATGGGCAAGCCCGCGCCGCTGTTCGGCCTTGCGCTGCTGGACGAGAACGGCGATATATGCGATGACGGCATTGTGGGCAACCTGAGCATTACGCGCGCCGGCAAAAACATGTACGAGCTTGCCGCGGCGGACCGGGCGGCGGCGGGAGCGCCGGTAACCGGCCCCTCGGATTTTCCCGGCCTGTTCCGCGGTTACTGGAAGGACCAGGGAATCACCGGAGACTGCTGGAACGGGGGGACGTACCAAACCGGGGACATGGCCTGGCGCGACGACGAGGGCTACTTCTGGTTTGTGGGCCGCAACGACGACGTGATCAAATGTTCGGGCTACCGCATCGGCCCCTTCGAGGTTGAAAGCGCCCTCATGGAACATCCCTCGGTACTGGAATGCGCGGTTACCGCCGTGCCCGACCCCCTGCGGGGCCAGGTAGTAAAGGCCACCATCGTGCTTGCGCGGGGCTTTACCGCCTCGGAAGAGCTGAAGCGGGAACTGCAAAACCACGTCAAGCGCGTTACCGCCCCGTACAAGTACCCCCGGATTGTGGATTTTGCGCCGGATCTTCCCAAAACGACCAGCGGCAAAATCCAGCGGAACATCATACGAAAGAAGGATTGTGATGCACTTTACCATCAGTGAGGAAGAGCGGCGGATTGTACTGGCCGACGCGCGTGAGAGCATTGTTTCCCGGCTGGAAGGCCGCGAGGGGCGCTATCAGGAGACCGCGGGGAAACACCCGGCGCTGGAGACGCCCTGCGGCGCGTTTGTGACTTTGCACAAAACGGAGGCCGGGGGAAAGCGCGTCCTGCGGGGCTGCATCGGCAGGATGACGGCGAGCCTGCCCCTGCGGGAAACGGTCCGTGTCATGGCAAGGGAAGCGGCTTTCGGCGATCCCCGGTTTCCGCCGCTCAGGCAGGGGGAGGCGGAGCAATGCGGCATCGAGATTTCCGCCCTGTCGCCGATGTCCGCCTGCCCTGACCCTCGGCAGGTGCGGGTCGGCATCCACGGGCTGTACCTGATACGGGGCGGCCGGGCGGGAGTGCTGCTGCCGCAGGTGCCGCTGGAGCAGGGCTGGGATCTGGATCAATACCTCGACTATATCTGCGTCAAGGCGGGCCTTCCCGCCGGTTCATACGGGGCGGCGGACGCGGCCCTCTACACTTTTACCGCGGTAGTCTTTGGGGAGCAATGAATCTATCCGGCGCTTGCCGGCCGGGATGAGCCAATCCGTCACCCCAGGCCCACATCCAGGACCATCATCAGGGTGAAACCAAGCATGAGGCCGGTGGTGGCGATGTGATCGTTTCCCGCGCCGTAGGCTTCGGGGATGAGTTCCTCGGCGACTACAAAAATCATGGCGCCGGCGGCAAAGGCCAGCGCGTACGGCATGACCGGCCGCACCCAAAAGACCAACGCCGCGCCGAGAACGCCGGCGACCGGCTCCACCACGCCCGAAAGCTGCCCGTACCAGAAACTCTTGAGGCGGCTCAGGCCGTCCCTGCGCAGGGGGATGGAAACCGCCGCGCCTTCGGGAAAATTCTGCAGGCCGATACCCAGGGCCAGGGCCGCCGCCGCGGCAACGCCCGCGCCGGGAAGACCGGCGGCGGCCGCGCCGAAGCCCAGCCCCACGGCAAGCCCTTCGGGGATGTTGTGCAGGGTAATGGCCAGCACCAACAGGACCGAGCGGCTCCAGGAAGTTTTGATTCCCTCAGCGTCATCGGTACTATGCTCAATGTGCAGATGGGGAAGCAGCCGGTCGGCAAGGCGCAGAAAGCCGCCGCCCAGCAGGAAGCCCGCCGCCGCGGGAAACCAGCGGGGAACGCCGGAATGTTCCGCGGCCTCAGCCAGGGCAATCGCGGGGCTTAACAGGGACCAGAAACTGGCCGCAATCATCACGCCGGCGGCAAAGCCGAGCATGCCGTCAAGCGCCCCGCGGTTGATGGTCTTGCAGAAAAACACCGTCCCCGATCCCAGGGCGGTAAGTCCCCACGTAAAAAGGCAGGCCAGTAACGCCTGTAGTACCACATGCTGATTAGTAAACCACGTCATATCGCTATGTTACCCAATGAGGCTCCGCTAACTCTTCCCTTTGTCGTAGGGCTGCCCGGACGCACGGGGGGCGTAGTCCTTTCCGCTGAACAGTACCAGGGTGATGAGGGTGATAAGGTACGGAAGGACGTTGAAGAATTCCGAAGGCAGAAACTGGAGGCTCTTGATGTTGATGATGTTCACCGCCAGCGCGGAGGACATGCCGAAGAGAAAACTGGAGCCGAGTATTCCCAGGGGCAGCCAGCGGCCGAAGGAAACCGCGGCCAGGGCGATAAAGCCCTTGCCGTTAATGGTGCTTACCGTGTATTGAATGTCCTGGGTAAGGACGATGCAGCCCCCGGCAAGGCCGGCGAGGAGGCCGGAAATGAGTACCGCGATATAGCGGATCCTGATGACGTTGACCCCGGCGGAGGCCAGCGCCTGGGGGTGTTCGCCGGCGGCCCTGAGACGCAGCCCCCAGGGCCGCTTGTAGAGCATAAACCAGCTTGCCGCCAGAATGGCGAGGGCTATCCAGACAGTGGGGTAAATACCGAACAGGCCCGACTTCATCCCCATGCGGTAGTTCTGACTGCGATCCATGCGAAACAAAAGCTGGCACACGAACATGGTAAGGCCGTTGGCGAGGAGGTTGATCCCCGTGCCGGATATCACCTGATCCGCCCGCAGGGTAATCGCGGCGAACGCATGGACCAGTGAAAACAGGCAGCCGGCGAGGGCGGCAAAGCCCAGGGCCAGGGGAATCGAAAAGCCGATCTTCGTTTCCAGAAGCACATGGGTCACCGCGGCGGTCATGGCGCCGATGGCCATCAGCCCTTCCAGGGCGATGTTCACCACGCCGGAGCGCTCGCAGATCATGCCGCCGACAGCGGCGATAAGAATGGGGGAAACTATCATAAAGGTTGAAGGAAGCATGTTCCATAGTATCTGCAAGAAAGCCATTATTCGTTTCCTCCTTTTTCGTTCCCGTCCGCGGCCGCGGTCCCGGCCGCCGCCTGTACGCGGCGGGCCTTTTCCTTCATCTGCCATTCAATGATGATCCGCACTCCCGCGCGCAGTGAAATAAAGACTACCACCAGGCCCATGATGATCGCGGTAATCTCCTTGGGGATCTGCCGGGACTGCATCAGGGGCTGGGCGGATTTGAGCATGCCGAAGAGGAGGCCCGCCAGAGCGGTACCCCAGGCGGTGCTGTTACCCACCAGAGCCACGGCAATACCGTCAAAGCCGTAGCCGTCCTGGGCGGCGAGGATGCGGCCGTAGGAAAAGACGCCCAGGGAAACCGACGCGCCGGCAAGGCCCGCGAAGGCCCCGGCTATCGCCATGGCGGCGGTAACGCTGGCGTTTACATTGATGCCGCCGTAAAAGGCGGCGTCCTTGTTAAGCCCCGTAGCCCGCAGGGAATAGCCCAGGCGCGTTTTTCCCATGATGATCCAAAAGATAACAATTGCCGCCAGGGTAAGATAGAGGCTGTAATTGAGCCGGGACCCGTTGGTAAGCGCCGACAAAAGAGGGCTTGAGAGCGTCGCCGCGGCGGGAAAGTCCGGCGTTCTGAAAGTGTTGCTGCCCGGAACCCGCAGCAGAATAAGGCGGTGCAGATAAAAGGCGATGTAGTTCATCATAATCGTGGCCACTACTTCGGAAACCTTGTAGCGGGCCTTGAAGAACCCGACAATGCCGCCCCAGACCGCGCCGGCGATGATCGCCCCCAGGACCGCCGCGATCCAGTGCAGTACCGGTACCGGCGGGAAATAGAGGGCGATGAGCTGGGCCGCGGTAAGGCCGGCGATATACTGCCCCTCCGCCCCGATGTTGAACAGTCCGGTCCGGGCGGCAAAGGCCATGGAAAAACCGCAGAGAATAAGCGGAATGGAACTGACCAGCCATTCCCCCACGTAGCGCATATTATGAGTTCCGCGGCGAAGGTCAAAACCGGTCACCACCTGCAGGATCGCCTGGTACATGCCGCCGGGATTCCGGGCGATGGCAATGATGAGCAGCGTGGCGACTAAAAAGCCCAATACCACTACCGCCGCCGAAACCAGCGCGTCCGAGCCGGTGAACACCTCAAGGAGGCGGTCACCCAGGTTAAAGCCGCCGGGCCTTCTGTTTTTTTTGCGTATGTCAGGCATGAACTCCCCCCATCATCGCGCCGATGCGCCGCTCGTCAGCCTCTTCCACCGGAAGCACTCCCACCACCTGGCCCTTGGAAAGAGCCGCGATACGGTCGCAGAGGCCCAGAATCTCATCCAGCTCAAAGGACACCAACAGCACCGCCCGTCCCTTGTCCCGTTCCTCCACAATGCGGCGGTGAATATATTCGATAGCGCCCACGTCAAGGCCCCTGGTCGGCTGCGACACGATAAGCAGCTCAGGGGAAAGGTCGATTTCACGGGCGATAATCACCTTCTGCTGGTTGCCCCCGGACATGGACTTGACGGGCGTTGCCGGCCCGTTCCCCGCCCGGATGTCAAAATCGGTGATAAGGGTCTCGGCGTGCCCGAAAATGGCCGGAAAACGCAGAAAACCCGCGCGGTTTGAATAAGGCCGGCGGCGGAAGCCCTTGAGAATGAGGTTCTCGTCAACCCTGAATTCGAGGACCAGGCCGTGCCGGTGCCGGTCTTCGGGCACCAGCCCCAGCCCCCGCTCATTGCGGCTCCTGATGCTCTCTTTGGAGATGTCGCTTCCTTTAAGGAGCACCCTGCCGGACTTGACCGGCAAAAGCCCCGCGATGGCCGCTACCAGTTCCGACTGGCCGTTGCCGTCAACCCCGGCAATACCCACCACTTCGCCCGCGCGCACATCCAGGGAAAGGCCGCTCACCGCGGGGGTTCCCTTCGCGCCGGTTACCGTCAGGTCTTCGATTTTAAGCACTACGCCGCCGGGCCGGGCCTGTTTCTTCTCAATGCGGAATGTTACCGCCCGCCCCACCATTTTTTCGGCCAGTTCCGCCTCGCTCGCCCTGCTTACGTCAACGGTATCGATATATTTTCCCCGGCGCAGCACCGTGCAGCGGTCCGCGGCGGCCTTTATCTCTTTTAACTTATGGGTGATAAACAGAATCGTTTTCCCTTCCGACTTGAGGCGGCGGAAAATCGCCAAAAGCTCATCAATTTCCTGGGGGGTCAGCACCGCGGTCGGCTCGTCAAAAATAAGGATGTCCGCGTTTCGGTAGAGTATCTTGAGGATTTCCACCCGCTGCTGCATGCCCACAGTGATGTTTTCGATTCTGGCCCGGGGGTCTACGGACAGGCCGTAGGTCCCGGAAAGCTCCGCCACCCGCTTTTCCGCGCCGCGGAGGTCCAGGTTTCCAAAAACGTTATGCGGTTCCAGGCCCAGCACAATATTTTCGGTAACGGTAAAGTTGTGCACGAGTTTGAAGTGCTGATGCACCATGCCGATCCGCAGGGCCGTGGCGTCGTTGGGGCTGCGGATTTTCACCTCTTCGCCCCATATCCTGATAAGGCCGCTGTCAGGCTCGTACAGCCCGAACAGGATCGACATAAGGGTCGATTTACCGGCCCCGTTCTCCCCCAGGAGGGCGTGTATCTCCCCCCGCTCAACCCGCAGATTAACCCGGTCGTTTGCCAGCACTCCGGGAAAAACTTTGGTGATTTCCAGCATTTCAATCGCTAACACTGTAGTCCCCTTGCGCCGCGCCTCGCGCAGCGCCCGGAGTTTTGGGTCAGGGGTTGTTCCTAATCAGCGTGTTGCCCGGGATCCCCAAAACTCCATGCTTCGATTCAGGCTTATAAACGCTATAGTTATTTTCACACTTTTTACACGCTTGCGCAAGGGGCCTCCTTTCACGAGCTTTCGTGACGCAATGACTAACACCTCTGCGTGTCTCGTACCCTGCGCTAACCGATCGCAGCACCCCGCTCAGCAACCGCACGGCGCAGCCGTGTCGATGAACAAACACGGCACAGCGTAGGCCCAGTGGCCGCCCCTGTATGCCACAGACCGCGCGGCGGCTTTAGCCGACGCTGTGGCCGGTCCTAAGCCTGGAAGGGATGCTTTCCGCTCAGGAAACGCACGGCATAGCCGTGTGGATGACTAATGCAACACAGCGTAGGCCCAGTGACCGCCCCTGTTGCCGTAGACCGCGCGGCGGCTTTAGCCGGCGCAGTGGCCGCCCAAGCCTGGAACGGACCGCTTTCGTTGAAAAAAACTTGCATTTTCCGCATTTACGTCTTATTTTTAGTATAAACGGGCACAGCAAAACCGGAGAGTTTGCGTCAAGCCCGGTAAGGAGTCCTACCATGAATGATGCCTGTTATG
>JAISYA010000048.1 GCA_031270205.1 Treponema sp. | reverse complement strand
CCGCGGGAACCGCCCTAAGCGGCGAAACCGCCGCGGCGTACACCCCCCCTACGGACACTATAGGAATCGTCTACTATTACGTGATCGTTACCAACACCCTTGGCTCCCGGAAGGCCGCTACCTCCAGCGATACGGCGGCGATCCTGGTGAACGACCTGATCAACGCCCAGGTCCCCAACATCACAACCCAGCCCCAAAGCGCGTTCTACACCACCGGTGCCACCGCCGCCGCCTTGAGCGTTACCGTTGGGTCCGTCACCGACGGCGGCGTGTTGAGCTACCAGTGGTACAGCAACACCGATAACAACAATACCGGCGGAACCGTCATAAGCGGCCAAACCGCCGCGGCGTACACGCCCCCCACGGACACTACGGGAATCGTCTACTATTACGTGAAGGTTACCAACAAGATTAGCGACAACGGGGACGGCGGGAACAAGGCCGCCACCCTCGCCAGCGACCCTGCGGCAGTCACGGTGGCCTTTACGAGCCTTGCCGAGATTGGAACCTATCTCGCCGGCGCTTCAGGCGGCGCCTCCGATACGGACCCCGTCCTCCTGCCGGTGGAAATGGTGCTTTCCAAGGCCAACTGGGAGGGTATCATCGCGGCCATAAACACCGGGGGCAAATACGTGGCCCTTGACCTTTCCTCCTGCGCCAGGGGAAGCCACAGTTCCAGTTCCGGCGGCGGCGGCCTCTACAGCGACGGGGCCTTTGACCCTGACCCTTATCAAGCGTCAGCCACCGGTAAAGAATGGATCGTGTCCCTCACCCTGCCCGACGCGGCCACAAGCATCGCGGATGGCGATCTGGGGGACGTGCTCTCCTATATGTTCCAATACTTTACCAGCCTCACAAGCGTGAGCGGCAAAAACGTCACGTACATCGGCGAGGTGGCCTTCAGGTCCCTCAGTACCCTGGAAACAATTAGCTTCCCCGGGGCAACAAATATCGGCTATGCTGCCTTCCGCAGCTGTACCGCTCTGAAAACGGTGAACTTCCCCGCGGCCGAAAGCATCGACGACCGGGCCTTCGCTTACTGTACGGCCCTGACCACAGTGGAATTCCCCGCCGTCACAACTATCGGCAGTTTCGCCTTCCAGAACTGTACGGCCCTGACCACACTGAAACTCCCCGCCAACCCGCCAACCATACTGACGATTAACGGAGGGGGGCCTTACGGGGTGTTCGTCTATACCCATAACCCTTCGGCCCCCACCACTTTGAGCATTAAGGTTCCCTCTGGTAGGGTAGGCACGTATACGAGCGCCTGGGGCGTCGACGCGAATACCGATCCGAACCAGAAGCCGGGCGTATACGGCGACAACCACAAGGAGATTCTCATCACCGACGCGCCCTAAGGCGGGCGGCGCACGCGAGCCGCTCACTGTCTTTCGCGAGCCGCTCGCGGACACTCGCGAGACTCTCGCGAACACCCGCGAGCCGCTCGCGGACACTCGCGAGCCGCTCGCGGACACTCGCGAGACTCTCGCGGACATCCGCGAGCGCCCCTCCGCCGGGGGAAGGGTACGCCGGGCCGGTTTCTGAATCCCCCGGCCCGCCATAGCCGCGTCCGCCCGTCTCCCCCCGGTTTCATCAAGATCCGCGGTTGTCCAAGCGCCTCATCGTTCCCCGGCCGGAATACCCCCGCCGATACTTCAATACTATATTGTTGATATGTAAAATAGTTTATATACTGAACGTTTGCGGGGGATACCCTATGGAGGAATACTGTATGGACGAACAACTTACAAAAGGGCTGATAGAAACCTTTCTGCGGTTCAAACGGATAAAGATGCCCATTCCGCCCAAAACCGGCGGCGGCAAGCAGGACCTCAGCGTCATGGAAACGGTGCTGCTAAAAAAAATCAGCGAAGGCAGCATCGACGGATTTTGCGATCTTGAGGAAGAATGCCACGTTTCAAAATCGGCCGTTTCCCAAATGGTAGGGGTCCTGGAGGAGAAGGGCTTTATTACCCGTGACATCGATAAAACCAACCGGCGCAAGCGCCTTCTCGGCCTTACCCCAAAGGGCCGCGGAACAGTGGACACCATAGGCAAGGAAATGGACGCCTATTTTGCCGGGATTATTCAGCGTTTCGGTGAAAACGATACCCGCCTTCTGGTGAGCCTGTGTAACCGTTTTGCGGAAATTGTAGAGGAACGCAGTGAAAAGATACACCGGCATTGAACTGATGGAAACCGCCCCGGCGGGGACGGCTATTATCCGCCTTGCGCTGCCGATGGTCGCGGCAATGCTCGCCCAGGCGGTGTACAACATGACCGATATGTTCTTTATCGGCCAGACCGGCGATCCAAACATGGTGGCGGCGGTTTCCCTGGTCTTCCCCCTGTTTATGCTTACCCAGGCCCTGGGCAACATATTCGCCACCGGCGGTTCCAGTTACATTTCCCGGATGCTCGGCGCGAAAAAAATCGCCGAAGCGCGGCACAGCTCCGCCGTGTCTTTTTACGCCGCCTTTTGCATCGGGCTTGTATGTGCGGTAATACTGCTGATTTTTAGAACGCCGGTACTCAGGCTCATCGGCACAAGCGATGCGGCGTTTTCCCGCACATCGGATTATTTTTCGGTGATAACTATTTTTATGCCCATAGCGGCGGCGGGAACCGTATTGGGCGGCCAGATGAGGAGCGAGGGGGCCACGGGCAGGGCAATGCGGGCTATGCTTGTCGGCATCGTGTTAAACATCATTCTTGATCCTATCCTTATCCTGTGGCTTGATATGGGAACGGCAGGCGCGGCGTGGGCGACCGTTGCGGGGCAGGCCGCCTCCTTTGCCTACGGGGTGCGCTACTTCCTCTCGGAAAAAACGCTGCTTTCGGTTAAACCTGAGCATTGCAGGCCGAATAGGACCATGCTGTTTCAAATATTGTCCATCGGTATCCCCGCCGGCCTGGGCAATATCATCATGAGCGTTTCCAACATAGTGGGAAACCGTGTAGCGGCAAGTTACGGCGATTTTGTGATTGCCGGTATCGGCGTTCAAATGAGGATTGCCAGCCTGTATTTCATGCTGGTCTTCGCGCTGGTGATGGGCTATCAGCCTTTCGCCGGGTTTAATTACGGCGCAAAAAAGTACGCCCGTCTTCGCAGCGGATTTAAAAGCGCCATTCTGTACGCAACGGCGCTTTGTATCGCGGGAAGCGTCATCCTCCGCCTGTGCGGAGACCGCTTTATCAGGTTTTTCATCAATGACGGGCCGACGATTGAGGCGGGGCGGGCGATGATGCGTACCTTTGTATGGGGGCTGCCCTTTGTCGGTTCCCAGGTAACGCTGATGGTAAGTTTTCAGGCTTTCGGCAAACCCATTCAGGCGATGGTTATTACCCTGGGGCGGCAGCTCCTGTTCTATCTTCCCCTGCTTTTCCTGCTGCATCATTTTTTTGGGTATAGCGGTTTTGTGTGGGCGCAGCCCGCCGCCGATATACTGACTACGGGGATTGCGGCGGTGTTGAGCCGTCCCCTGTTCCGCGCCATGCGGGGAGCGTAAACAACGGCGGCCGGCGCGGTTATTCCGCGATGTACTGCCGCTTCATCACCCCGGCGGCAATAACGTCAAAGCGTATAGGGCAAAAGTGAGGTACAATAGCGTATGAGGATTATTAGCGCGGCCGATCTCAGTTCCGCGGTAAAGCGGCTCTTTGTGGACGCGAACCGGAACCTGCCCGGAGATATGCGTTCCCGCATCAGGGCCTGCCGGGAAAAGGAAACCTGGGCCCCTGCCAGGGAAACGCTGGATTTGATTATCGAAAACTTTGAGCTTGCCGAAAAGAACCGGGTCCCTATCTGCCAGGATACGGGCATGGCCTGTGTCTTTCTTGAAATAGGCTGCGATGTCCACATTGAGGGGGACGTTAACGAGGCCGTGAACCAGGGGGTACGGGAGGCGTGCAAAGAGGGCTATCTGCGCTCTTCGGTGGTGGCGGATCCGCTGAGGCGCAAAAATACCGGGGATAATACTCCGGCGGTAATTTACACGGAGTTTGTGAAAGGCGGCTCGGTGGTCATTACCGTTGCCCCCAAGGGTTTCGGCAGCGAAAACATGAGCCGGACAAAGATGCTCGTCCCCTCCCAGGGCCGCGAAGGGGTCATCGATTTTGTGGTTTCCGCGGTGAACGAGGCCGGCCCCAACCCCTGCCCCCCTGTAGTGGTAGGCGTGGGCATTGGGGGCACCTTTGACAAGGCCGCCCTGCTTTCCAAGAAAGCGCTGATCCGTTCACTGGACAAGCCCAATAGCGACCCTTACTACGCCGCCCTGGAAGAGACCCTGCTGGAAAAGATCAACGCCCTGGGTATCGGCCCTCAGGGTTTCGGCGGGGCAACCACCGCCCTGGCCGTGGCAATAGAGACCATGCCCACCCATATCGCGGGGCTTCCCTGCGCGGTCAACATTAACTGCCATGTAAGCCGCCACGCAAGCGAGGTACTGTAATGCGGCGCCGCATCCGGTTACCCCTAACCAGGGAAAAAACCGCCCTCCTTAACGCGGGGGACCAGGTACTGCTCTCCGGAGAGATATACACCGCCCGTGACGCGGCGCACAAACGGCTGAACGAGCTGCTGGACGCCGGGCGGCCGCTCCCCTTCCCCCTTGAAGACGCCTGTATCTACTACGCGGGACCGACTCCGGCGGCGCCGAACCAGGTGATAGGATCCGCGGGACCTACCACCAGCTGCCGTATGGATGCCTGGACCCCCCGGCTTCTCATGCGGGGACTAAGGGGCATGATCGGCAAAGGGGAACGCTCGGACGAGGTGATACAGGCCATGAAACAGGCCGGAGCGGTTTACCTGGGCGCGCTGGGCGGCGCGGGGGCGCTTCTTTCAAAATGTATTACCGGTTCCCGCGTCATCGCCTTTGAAGACCTGGATACCGAAGCAGTCCGGCTGCTCACCGTAAAAGACTTTCCCGTTACCGTGGTCATCGACCGCAGGGGAGAGAACCTGTACCGTTTCGGACGGAACGCGTACCTTACAGCGCGCGCAGGGAAATAAAAAAAGGAGCAGGCAGCCTGCTCCTTGTACTTAAAACATCAGCGGATTTGCGTTTTACACCGGAGGGCCGGGGAAAACAGCCAGTTCCGTTTCCTTGTCAAAGTAGCGCGCCTTCTCCATCCTGGGGATGAAGCCGACGGTGTCGCCGACCTTGAAATCGTGGTGCGGCTCGGTACGGGCCACGAGGGGCTGGGTGGCGGTGGTGAGCCAGAGGTGGATATCCGCGCCCAAAGGCTCCACAACCGTTATTTTCACGGAGAAACTGTTCGCGTCTCCGGGCTGGGTGTAAGCCATATCTTCGGGCCTGATGCCGAAGAATATCTCTTTGCCGATGTATTTCTTGAGTCCTTCATAATGGGAAGGATCGGCCGGTATCCTAAACGAGCCTTCGTCCAGTATGATCGAACCGCCCTCCTCAAAGATCTTGACGGTGAGGAAGTTCATGGGCGGGGAGCCGATGAAGCCGGCGACGAATTTATTGATCGGGTGGTTGTAGAGGTACAGGGGGGAACCGATCTGCTGGACCTTCCCGTCTTTCATAACCACAATTTTGTTGGCCATGGTCATAGCTTCCACCTGGTCGTGGGTAACGTAGATCATGGTGGCGTTGAGTCTAAGGTGGAGGTCCGAAAGCTCGGCCCGCATCTGGACGCGCAGTTTGGCGTCCAGGTTGGAAAGCGGCTCATCGAACAGGAAGACCTTGGGGTTACGGACAATGGCCCGGCCTACCGCGACGCGCTGGCGCTGGCCGCCGGAAAGGGCCTTGGGCTTCCGGTCCAGGAATTTCTCGATATCGAGAATCTTCGCCGCGTCTTTTACCCGCCGGTCAATATCCGCCTTGGGGACTTTTTTGATCCGCAGACCAAACGCCATGTTTTCATAAACCGACATGTGCGGATAGAGGGCGTAGTTCTGGAATACCATGGCGATATTCCGGTCCTTGGGGGGAACGTCGTTCATCAGATCGCCGTCGATATAGAGTTCCCCCTCGGTGATGTCCTCCAGACCGGCGACCATGCGGAGCGTGGTGGATTTCCCACAGCCCGAAGGTCCTACAAAGACGACAAATTCCTTGTCCTCAACCACGATGTTGGCGTTGTCCACAGCGCGGACATTGCCCTCATACACCTTAGAAATGCCTTTCAGCTCTACTTTTGCCATACGCTGGCCTCCCTGTTAGGGTTATTTTATGTATTCATTCTAGGCCCAACGGGGCAATTTGTCAAGGAAACGCGTTGACAAGCGTAAATGTACACTCGGTGACTTTGGATAGTCGTAAACTCTTAATGTACTCCCGTCACCGGAACAAAGAATATATTAGTCCAACTTTGGCAATTTCTTAAAAACCACTAAAGCAAAACGCCGGTTCCGCGCCATATATAGAGTGCGGCTTCTTTCCGAATTCCCGCAGATATACCCATTTTTAGTTCCGCTTGAGCGGAAAGAAAAACTGATTTCAGGTTACATGCCATGAAAAACATTTCGCAAAAACTCCCGTGCGCCTTATTGGCGCT
>JAISYA010000046.1 GCA_031270205.1 Treponema sp. | reverse complement strand
AGATACCCATAACCTTGAATTGCGCGTCAAGTTTAGTTTACAGAACCCGGTAAAACCCGCATTTAAGGTAAAAAGACTCGTCGTAGCCGGCGAGGACCGGATGATCCGGCGCCTGCTGGCGGAAATCAAGCTGGATCAGGCGTTTCGTGTCTGAGGCGGCGTCAACAATCATCCGCTTGAAATTCGCTTCGTCCAGAGCCTGACTGCATGAACAGCTCACCAGAACCCCGCCGCGCCGCAGCAGATTGATCGCCCGCAGGTTGATTTCCTTGTATCCCCGCAGGGCCTCTCCCAGGACCGTCTTTGATTTGGCAAAAGCGGGAGGGTCAAGGATGATCAAATCGAAATGTTCTTTTTTTCGCTCAAAGGCCCGTAACGCTTCAAAAACATCGATTTCAAGCGTGGCGCTTCGGCTTTCAATCCCGTTGAGGGCGGCGTTTTTCCGCAGTCCTTCAAGCGCCGCTGCCGACGTGTCTACCGCGGTCAGCTCCGCGCTTTCCGCCGCCCGCAGCGCGTGGATGCCGAAGCCTCCGGTATAGGAACAGGCGTCAAGAAAGCGCAGAGGCCCGCCGGCGGCGGCCGTCTTGTCCGGCGGGGGGGCTTTGGCGAGCGCGGCGGCAAACCCGGCCGTAAGCAGGCGGTTGTCCCGCTGATCCAGAAAGTGCCCGGTTTTCTGGCCTTGCGGGAGGTCCAGCGCAAAGGGAAAACCGTTCTCGAAGATCACGATTCCTCCGGCGGGGAAATTCCCCCGGATCAGCCCTTCCCTGGGGGAGAGGCCCTCAAGTTTCCGGACACCGGCAGTGGATTTTTCAATGACGCCCGCGGAGGGGGCCGTCTCGTCCAGCGCGTCAATTATCATGTCCCGCCTGCAGTCCATGCCCCAGGCGAGAAATTGCACCGCAAGCCATGATTGGGGAGGGCCAAGGGCGGAGCGGACAAGCTCAAAAGTGACGGGACGTTCGCTGACGGCGGCTTCCAGTTCCGCCAGCGGCCAGCCTGCAAAGCGGTCAATTATAAGGCCGGGAAGAAAATCCGCCTCGGCGAACACAACGCGCGCCGATTCGCGGGAAAGGTCGCGGAAAAAAGCCCGTCTTTGCAGGGCCTCGCGGATGCGCCGTTTGAAAAAACCTTTGTCGATTCCTTCTTTGGAAGGGCTGTATATCCTCGCGATGATCTTTGAGTTGGGGTTGACAATGGCCCGGCCAAGGTACTCTTTGCGGGCGCTTTCGACATCGGCGCATTCGCCGGGCAGCAGCGATTCCGTAAAAGCGCCGCCTGAGCCGGCGCCCTTGCCCTCAAGCACGCGGTCCACCTCGTTATCGTACACCCAGGGATGACCCTGCCGTACGCGGTCTTCCTCGCCGCTTTTAAGGATAATCCGTTTCATCATCCGCTTACCGCTCAACCGGCGGGCTGCGGCGGACAATAAATTCTTTTTTCACCGGCCAGGGATTCCCCGATTCCCTGGCGGCGCGGGAGAGCATATCCTTCTGCGCCCGCAAGGGCTTTTCCCCCGCCGGGGGGCTTAAGCGCGTCCAGGCGCCGTCCGCCCTGAGGGACCGCGCCTGACAGTTATCCCTAAAATACGCGTTGAGCGCCTCACGAAGCTCCGCCCGTATCTTTTCATCGAGAACCGGAAACATCAGTTCCACGCGCCGGTGGAGATTGCGGGGCATCCAGTCCGCGCTGGAAAGGTACAGTTCTTCCGCCCCCCCATTGGCAAAATAATAAATCCGCGAATGTTCCAGATAATGATCGATGATACTTATCACCTGAATGTTTTCCGAAAGCCCGGGCAGGCCGGGAATCAGCGTACAGATTCCCCGCACGCAGAGCAGCACTTTTACCCCCGCCTGCGAAGCCCGGTACAGGGCGTTGATCATATCCGTATCGGTAAGGGCGTTGAGCTTCACCATGATCTTTCCGGGGTACTTCTGGCTTGAGCGTTTCGCTTCCCGGTCAATTAGTTCCAGCAGGCGGTCTTTCAGGCCCGGCGGGGCAATTACCAGGCGCGTCATGGTTTGTATATCCGAATAGCCGGTGAGCATATTGAAGAGCAGCCCCGCGTCGTAGGCGATATCCTCCCGGCAGGTAAAGAGGCAGATGTCCTCGTAGAGTTTCGCCGTTTTGTCGTTGTAATTGCCGGTGGAAAGATGCACGTACCGCTTTATGCGCTCATGCTCGCGGCGGGACACCACGGTGATTTTCGCGTGTACCTTGAGCCGCGCGAGGCCGTAGACCACAATCACCCCGGCCTTTTCAAGGCGGTTCGCCCATGAGATGTTCCGCTCCTCGTCAAAGCGGGCCTTGAGTTCCACGAGGGCCGTCACCTGCTTGCCGTTGAGCGCGGCCTGTTCCAGCGCCCGCACCACCGGCGAAATCGCCGGGGAAAGGCCCGCAAAGCCCGCGCCGCCGGTCCGGTACAGGGCGGTTTTGATGGCGATAACATGCGGGTCCGCGGCGGCCTCCTGAAAAAAGCGAATCACCGGATCAAAGGACTGGTAGGGCAGGTGGAGCATTACGTCCCCCTGGCTTATCCGGTCCCAAACCGGCACGTCGTCATTGAAACCGGGGACGCCGTGTATGTTCCAGGCCTTTTCCTGCAGCCCCTCAGAACCGGCGACACTGGCCAGTTCCAGCAAGTCGCCGGTATTGAACGGCCCGTCCACCTCGTACAGATCGCCGCCGGCAAGAGAAAACCGCTTCGCCAATGCATCCCTCAGCCGCCCGCTTCCGGGGGAATAGACCATGCGCACCGCTTCGGATTTTTCCCGGCCTTCCAGAACTTCTTCCATAGCTTCGATAAAATCCTCGTCGCGCCGCTCGTCCACGGAAAAGTCGGCGTCTCGGTTCACCTTGAACAACATACTCTCCTTGACACGGAAACCCGGAAAAAGGTATCCCCCCCAGACAAGCATCAGGTCGTCCAGCAAAGCCCATTTCAGTTTTTCATGTTCCTCAGGCAGCCAGATGATCCGGCTCTGCGCCGGGGGAATCTGCGCCACGGCGATGTATTCGGCGGCGTTTTCCTGTTCCGGCGCGGCGGTTTCGCCCGCCAGCAAAAAGACCGCGTTGATGCTCCGGCTTGCGATAAAGGGCAGGGGTTTGTCTTCCTCCACGCGCAATGGGGTGATAAGGGGATATAATTGGCCCATAAAAAAAGATTCAAGATAATCCATCTGGGGAACGGTCCAGGCATCGGGGCGGAGCAGCTCAAGCCCGCCTTCGGCCAGGCCGGGGAAAATCTCGTTTTGCAGACAGGCGTACAGACGGCGCGTTATGGCGTGGGCTTTTTGAGAAATGCCCTGCAGCTGTTCCGCGGGGCTCAAACCCGAAGGGTCGGCAAAGGGCGGCAGTTCCGCGGCGGCGGAACGGAGCGCCCGTTTTACCGCCGCCGCCCGCACCATGAAGAACTCGTCGAAGTTGGAAGAAACAATTGATAAAAAGCGGAAGCGCTCCAGCAAAGGCAGGTCCTTCCGCAGCCCTTCTTCCAGTACCCGCTCGTTAAAATCAATCCAGGAAAGATCGCGGTTAAAGTAATTGGCGCCGGAAGGCCGCAATTCGGCGCCGGTGTTTTCGTCTGACATTTCTCCAATAATAAACCGGAGAGGACACGGAGGGGAAGGGGGCGCGGGCCCACTCCAGGGTATCGGCGTTTGCTTTTTAAACTGATGAAATTTCCTGAAAACGGTAATGTTTTGAATAAAACCTAACCGCAAACTCGAATAAATCGAAAAAAAAGTCAAAAAAGGGCTTGATTCCACAATATCCACTAAAGCGCTACGCGGGGCCGCGCCTTTATATAGGTGGAGGTTCCTATGAATACTATCCTTTCTCCCTTGAACGATTTCGTGTTCAAGCTCATTTTCGCCGATAAACGGCGCTCCAACATCCTCGCCGCCTTCCTCAAAGCCGCCCTCGATATGCCCCCGGAGGAATTTGACCGGCTCTCCATCGTCGATCCCCACCTGAAGCGCGCGTACAAAGACGATAAGGCCGGCATCCTGGATGTCAAAGTCCATACCACATCCGGCGTCATCATCAATGTGGAAGTACAGGTCGCTTCATACGCGGGATTGCGGAACCGGTTCGTGTTTTA
>JAISYA010000207.1 GCA_031270205.1 Treponema sp. | reverse complement strand
CGATTGAAAAAACATATACCCACAGGGGAAGGGGGCTGGCGGCGATTTTTTTTGCACGCAAGGGCTTCTTGACGCCCGGCTTCGAATAACCGCAGGCGGGGCAGCCGCCGGCAAAGAGCCGCTCCTCGCCAGAAAAGCCGCAGGCGGGACAGCGGACCGAAACGAAAAAGCGGCCGCAATGCGGGCAGGCTTTCGTCTCGCCGTCAACCTCGGCGCCGCAGTTGTCGCAGAAAAAGCGGGGCTTTTTTTTCAAGGTTATGACGTCTGGGCAGCCGGCTTGGCTTTCCCTTCGGAGTCTTTTTTCGGGACGCTTTCCCCGCCGGAAGCGCCGCCCCCAGGGGAAGACGCGGCGGGCGCTTTCTCCGGGGCGGACCCGCCGGCCGGCGCGGCGTCGGCGCTCTTGGGAGTTTTTGACGAAGCGCCGGCGGCCTTGCTTTTGTCGGTAACATAGAAGCCGGAACCTTTGAAAATAACGCCGGTTCCGCCGTGGATCAGCCTGCGGACGCTCTTGCCGCATTCGGGACAGTTTTTGAGCGGCTCGTCACTCATGGCCTGGAAAAACTCAAAGACGTGGCCGCAGCTTTTGCATTCATATTCGTAAGTAGGCATGGCCGATTTCCTCTAATTTTATTTCATTATAGCGGTTTTAAGGCTTTCAGCCTTGCAAAGCCGCTTTAGTCTAAATATACCGGGAAAAGGCTGAAAAGTAAAGCGATGTCACCCCGGGTTAGGGCGGCGGTCCTGATGTCAAGACTCTGCCCCTTTTGAACCGGCGGATTGGCAAAGAGCAGCGCCGCCACGGAGGCGGGACCGTCCGTTTCCTGAGTTTTGGCAGAGACAAAGCCCCCGGCCAGGGTTAAAAGAGTGACCAGGGCCTTCGCCTGCGTCGCGCTTGCAAGCTGAATCCGTATTAGGGCTTCATATTGCGGGCTTTCGGTTTCCCCGGGTGTTTTTCCGTCCGCCGCAAGCCGCTCCGCCGCGGGAAAGAGGCTGACAAATATCCGCTCCGCCGGGAGTTGCAGGGGGATTTGCATTTTTTCAAAGGCCGCTCTGAGCATTGCGGCGGGCCGCTCAAGCCAGCAGGAAATGATCGCCCTCCGGCGGAATTCAGCGAAACCTTCGGGGGTCTCAACGCCGGGAGACGGGGAAAAAGGCTCAAGCGGAGCATCGTTTATTGATGAGGAAACAAAGGCCTGCTTCGCGTTCAGGGCGACCGAGAGCCGCTCTTTGGCCGAATACCAGTAGGGAAGAGCGGCGGCGGAACGATGCTTTTTCCAGTTCCTGCTCATGCCGAAAGCCATACCCGCCCGGAAACTGGGGTACGCGCCCCAGGCTGTCGCCTGGAAACGTCTGCCGCTTTCAGGCGGATACAGGGCCGCAGCCGCGTAGCGGGTTTTGTCAAGCATTTGCGTTGCCCGCTTTTCGTTCAGCCCGCGGATTTGCGCAATGTCCAAAATGGGCCGCGCCTGCTGCACGTCGGCGAGCACATAGAGCAGCGCCCCCGCTTCCAGGGGGATATATTCGGATTCTTCGCTCATCTCGGCCGTGCCGGCCGCTTCCGGCAGGGTTCCGCAGGAAACGAGAAAAAGCAATACCAAAAAAACGCCCGCTAAAGCGCGGAATATCCGCGTACCGATCATTGCGCTTTCTCGATCTTCACGTACCACACGTCGCCGTCCGTCTCCAGTTGTATCTGCCCGTCAACCTTGGCCCAGGCGGTTTCCACCGCCAGCGTTTCCGAGGCGGCGGAACTTCCGAAAACTTTCCAGGCCTCTTTCATTTTTTCGGAGCCGTAGACGGTCAGTTTGACGCGGTCGGTTACCGAAAGGCCCATGTCCTTGCGGCCGGTCTGCACGCCGCGGACCAGGTCCCGAATGTCGCCTTCCATCGAAAGCTCCCTGGTAATTTCCGTATCAAGGCCCACCGTAAGGGTTCCCTCGTTAAGCACCCGCAGATTGGCTTTTTCGTTGCGCCTGACGTCGATTGTATCGGCGGTGATCACCACGCTTCTGGTTCCTCCGTCCGCGGAGGGAATGTCAATGGAAAGGGAAGCGCCTTCAATGACGCTTTGAATCTCCGCGTGGCTGAGGGATTCTATTCCGGCGGCGGCGGCCTTCATGTCTTTTCCCAGTTCTTTTCCCAGCACGCGGAAATTGGCCTTCACCTCGTATTCAACAAGGTCCTCCTCGTTATCCTTAAAAATCACCTCCTTGACGTTGAGTTCTTCCCGAATGATCTCAACCATGTCGAGCAGCACTTTTTTTTCTTCCGGGTCGCGGGTAACCAGCTCGGCCATGCGCAAAGGCTGCCGTACTTTAATGTTGTACTGGGAACGCAGGGAGCGGCCCATGGAGACCGCGTGCTGAACGGCGGCCATGCGGTATTCAAGGGGGCGATCCCGGCGTTTTTCCCTGGGTTTGGGGAAATCGGCAAGGTGTACGGATTCAGGGTCGCGGTCTGTTCGTAAATTCTGCCATATTGCCTCGGTGGTAAACGGCATAAACGGCGCGGTGGTGGTGATCAATGTTTTGAGCGCGTCGTACAGGACGCCGTAGGCTTCAATTTTGTCGGCGTCATTTTCGCTGCGCCAGAAGCGGCGGCGGGAACGGCGGATGTACCAGTTGTTGAGCAGTTCAATGAATTCCAGAATGGGGTCCACCGCCCGTGTCAGATCGTAGGCGTCAAGGGCGCCGCCCACTTTTTCGGTAAGGTTCTCCGCCTCGGAGAGAATCCACCGGTCAAGCGGGTTGGCGGGACTTTCGCTCGCTCCTTCGGGGCTGACCTGGTCAATGTTGGCGTAAGTTACAAAAAAACTGTAGGCGTTCCACAGCGGGATGATGATGCTCTTCATTACCTCGCGCACGCCCTCGTCGCTGTAACGGAGGTCGTCGGCTTTTACCACCGCTGAATGTACCAAAAAAAGCCGGAGGGCGTCGGCGCCGAAACTGTTGATCACCTCCATCGGATCGGTGTAGTTGCGCAGGCTTTTGCTCATTTTTTTGCCGTCGGCGGCAAGAACCAGGCCGCTCACCACGCAGTTTTTGAACGCCGGTTTTTTGAACAGGGCCGCGGAAAGGACGGTCAGGGTGTAAAACCAGCCCCGTGTCTGATCGAGGCCCTCGTTGATAAAGTCCGCGGGAAAATGACGGTCAAAAAACGCCTTGTTTTCAAAGGGATAGTGATTCTGCCCGTAGGGCATCGCCCCCGATTCAAACCAGCAGTCAAGGACTTCCGGAACGCGGCGCATGATCCCTTTACAGCCCTTTTCCCCGCCGGTTCCGGCGGCAGCTTTGGAGCAGGGGATGGTGATGTCGTCAACGAAATGCTTGTGGAGATCATCGGGGAAGCGGCCTGAAAGCTCTTTCAGTTCGGCGCGGCTTCCCACGCAGATTATTTTGCCGCAGTCCGGGCAGCGCCAAATCGGCAGGGGATTGCCCCAGTAGCGGTTGCGGCTGATCGCCCAGTCGCGGGCGCCTTCCAGCCATTTACCGAAGCGGCCTTCCTTGATGTGTTCCGGCACCCAGTAAATCTGCTTGTTGGCGTCCAGCATGTCCTGTTTGATCTTTTCCACGTTGACAAACCATGAACCCACCGCCCGGTAAATAAGCGGGCTGGAACACCGCCAGCAATGCGGATAGGCGTGGAGTATCTGCTCGCGCTTTACCAGCTTTCCTTCGGCCTTGAGCCGCTCCATGATTGCCTTATCCGCGTCTTTGACAAAAAGCCCCGCGTAATCGCCGACCTCCCCGGTAAAACGGCACTCGGCGTCCACCGGGCAAACCACCGGCACGCCGGTTCCCTTGAGCACTCTGGCGTCGTCTTCGCCGAAACCGGGCGCGGTATGCACAATGCCCGTGCCGTCCCCGGTTGAGACATAATCGCCGGGGTAGGTGCGGAAGGCGTTCCGCGCCGCGGCGTCTTTGAAGTAGGGAAAGAGCGGCTCGTATTCTATGCCCAAAAGGTCCGCGCCTTTGTAGCGGCCCACGATTTCGTACGCCGCCCCGCTTTTGTAGTAGGCCGGAAGCCGCGCCTCGGCGAGGATGTAGTGGTCGCCGCCGTCCTTTACCAGCGCATAGTCGATGTCCGGCCCCAGCGCCAGGGCGAGGTTGGAAGGCAATGTCCAGGGAGTGGTGGTCCAGGCCAGCAAATACGTGTTTGGGGGGAAACGCGGGGTTTTAAGGGCGGCGCCCCTAGGAGCGGGGGGTGGCGGAGAAGCGGCAGCTTCGGAGCCAGGGGGGAGACTTCCCCCCTCTGTTACTTTGAAGCGCAGGGTGATTGCCGGATCATGCACGTCTTTATAGCCGCCCAGATTAAGTTCGTGGTTGGAGAGGACCGTGGCGCAGCGGGGACAATAGGGAAGAATGTAGTGGCCTTCGTAGAGCAGGCCCTTCTCCCAGAGGGATTTCATTACCCACCAGATAGTCTCCATGTAGTCAATGTCCATGGTTTTGTAATCGTGGTCAAAATCGACCCAGCGGCCGAGGCGTGTAATGACTTCCCGCCATTCGTTTACATAGCGGAGCACCGAAACGCGGCAGGCTTCGTTGAATTGCGCGACGCCGAATTGTTCGATGTCGGTTTTTGAATTGAGGCCCAGCTCTTGTTCGATAAGGTTTTCCACGGGCAGCCCGTGGCAGTCCCAGCCGAAGCGGCGCTCCACCCGTTTGCCTTTCATGGCCTGGTAGCGCGGAATGATGTCCTTAATGGTGCTGGGCACAAAATGCCCGAAATGGGGAAGGCCGGTGGCAAAGGGCGGGCCGTCATAGAAAACGAAGTCTTCCGCCCCTTCCCGCCGGGATACGGATTTTTGAAAAATGTGATTCCGCTCCCAGAACGCGAGGATTTCCTCTTCCAGCCCGGGAAAATTTACTTTGGGATCCACCTGCTTGTACACACATTCCTCCAAATATTCGATGTTGCCGCCAGTATACTGTAACGCGCGCTTTTTTTATAGGCCGCGCGGGGCGGGGCGGGGAGCGGGAAGCAGAATGCACAATGAATAGGTAATAATGAAGCATGAGGGAGAACCGCGCCGGGGAGGGCCGCTCAGCGTCTGTTCTGAGCGGCTCAGCTTCTCTGCCGAGCAGCTCAGCTTCTCTGCTGAGCGGCTCAGCTTCTCTGCCGAGCGGCTCAGCTTCTCTGCTGAGCGGCTCAGCTTCTCTGCTGAGCGGCTCAGCTTCTCTGCTGAGCGGCTCAGCTTCTCTGCTGAGCGGCTTCCCGTCTTTCCCCGGTTTATATCTCCCGGTTGCAGCGTAAACGCCGGTGCCCTGATGAGGCAGCGCGATCATCATTTGACATTTCCGCCCCTCTTTTGCTACTATATCGTATACAATACACTTTTATGAAGGAGCCACCCATGGCGCAACACCAGTTTCAAACCGAAGTAAGCCGCTTGCTGCATCTTATCATCCACTCCCTGTATTCCAACCGGGAGATTTTTC
>JAISYA010000108.1 GCA_031270205.1 Treponema sp. | reverse complement strand
TCTCTAGTACTAGCGGGCCGCTCACTAGTACTAGCGAGACTCTCACTAGTGCTAGCGGTCCGCTCACTAGTACTAGCGAGACTCTCACTAGTACTAGCGGGCCGCTCACTAGTACTAGCGAGACTCTCACTAGTACTAGCGGGCGTTGGGCGGAAGCGCGGAATTGCAAACCGCGCCGGCGGGAAGGTTTTGTTTGACCGGCGGGGGAGGGCGTGGTATTATACGGTAGATAAAGGAGTACCGGATGAAAAGAATCGCCTTGTGTTCGCCGTTTTTTGCGCTGTCGGTCTTTTTTGCCGCCGCCCAGCAGAAATACGAGCCGGCCGCCGACGTGTACGCGGCCGGATTGGAAATAGCCCTCGACGGCAACGGGGTAGCCTGTTACTGGAAGAACGGGGTCAAGACCGCCTTGACAGACGGCAGGTACAGCGCCTGGGCGGACGCCATCGCCGTGTCCGGCTCCGATGTGTACGTGGCCGGATGGGAATGGAACGCCGCCGGCAAAGATGTAGCCTGTTACTGGAAGAACGGGATGAAAACCGCGCTGTCGGACGGTAGGTACAACGCCGGCGCAATGGCCATTGCCGTGTCCGGCTCCGATGTGTACACGGCCGGATCTGAAGCCAACGCCGCCGGCAAACAGGCAGCCTGGTACTGGAAGAACGGGGTGAAAACCGCCTTGACAGACGGCAGGTACGAGGCCGGCGCAGCGGCCATCGCCGTGTCCGGCTCCGATGTGTACGCGGCCGGATATGAAGCCAACGCCGCCGGCAACAGGGAAGCCTGTTACTGGAAGAACGGGGTGAAGACCGTGTTGACAGACGGCGGGTACCACGCCTACGCAGCGGCCATCACCGTGTCCGGCTCCAACGTGTACGCGGCCGGATGGGAAAGGAATGCCGCCGACAAACAGGCAGCCTGGTACTGGAAGAACGGGGTGAAAACCGCGCTGACAGACGGCAGGTACAAGGCCTATGCAGAGGCCATTGCCGTGTCCGGCTCCGATGTGTACGCGGCCGGAGCTGAAGAAAACGCCGCCGGCAAAGCGGTAGCCTGTTACTGGAAGAACGGGGTGAAGACCGTGTTGACAGACGGCGGGTACGAGGCCGTTGCAAAGGCCATCGCCGTGTCCGGCTCCGATGTGTATGTGGCCGGAGTTGAAACAATCGCCGACTTCAAATATGTAGCCTGTTACTGGAAGAACGGCGTCAAAACCACGCTGCCGGACATCGGGAGCTACGTCGACGTATTGGCTATGGCGCTGGACCTGCGCTAGGCCGCTCGCGGACACTCGCGAGTTTCTCGCGGACACTCGCGAGACTCTCGCGGACATTCGCGAGAGTCTCGCGGACATTCGCGAGTTTCTCGCGGACACTCGCGAGAGTCTCGCGGACATTCGCGAGAGTCTCGCGGACATTCGCGAGTTTCTCGCGGACATTCGCGAGAGTCTCGCGGACACTCGCGAGAGTCTCGCGGACATTCGCGGGCCGCTCGCGGACACTCGCGGGCGGCGGGCGGAAGCGGACGGCCGCCGCGGGCGGGCTGGAGCGGCTACCGCTCCGCCGGCTCAAGCCGCCGCGCGGACTGCGGTATACAGCGGCGGATACCGGGCCCGCACCGCGCCGTATTGGTTCATCCGCACGGCTTAACGCCGCGCGCTTACCCGGTGGGGGGAGGCTTCCTCCCGCTTCCCCCGCTTCCTCCTGTTCACGCGCCTTTGCCAATCTCCCGTTGTCCGGTATACTGTCAATGTATGTGCTTCGGAAAAAACGGCCGCCTGGTCTGTTCCCTTTTATTGTGGTGTTCGCTTGCCGTTACCTCCTGCTCGCGCCTGGGCTGGGGGGTGCTGCTCTGGGCTGTTGAGGAGCCGCCTATTCCTTCCGGCACGGTGCTGCCGGTGTACATCAGGTCCAATATCGACAAGGTTTGGGTGGTGGGCGTGCCGAAAGCCTTTCGGGACGCGGGGGGGCCGGACAAGGTCGAGGTGCCGCTGGCCCGGCTTGAATTGGCGGGCGGCAAAGGGAAGGCCGAGCGGCGCGCGGAAGCTTTTGCCGGTTATGCCCGGACTTACGCCGAAAATCTGCAGGACGGGCTGCCGATCAGGAACGATCCCGACAACAGCGGCAGGCGGGTGTACCGGCTGCGGACCGGGGAGATTATCAAAATTCTTGAACGGGTGGAGGGTAATCCGGCTATCAGCGCCAGCGGGGAGCCGCTGCCCGGCGACTGGTATCGGGTGCTGACTGTCGACGGCAGCACGGGCTATTGTTTTTCCTACCGCCTGAAGCTGTTTGAACATCGCGGGGGGCCGCTGGTCGCCGCGCCGCCGGAGCGGGAGGAAACCCCCAGCCCGGAACTGGACGCGCTCCTGGCGAAGGTCTGGTCCCCCGAATCTTACGGGCAGATGCTGGCAAACCGGCGGGTCAATATCGAAGCGTTTGAGCGGCGCTGGGGCTTTTACATCGGCCAGGACACGGGGATTGCCCACATCTACCTTCCCACCATGGACCGGAGTTTTGCCTACAGCGGTATCCGCGCCGACGGGGAGCGGGCCTGGCGTTTTGAGGGGACCAATTTACGGATGGACCTCCGCTCCGACACTACCCTGGCGGTGCAGTTCACCGATGATGACGGCGCTACCCGCACGCTGCTGTTCACCGCGCTGCCCGCCGCGGTTGAGGACCTTATCATGCAGGAAAACGCCCGCAGGGAGGCGCTCTTTTATTCGATTTACAACCAGGGGCCGGTCTTTACCAGCAACAATTACGGGACTATCGCTTTTTCCCCGGACGCTGAGTTTGGCTGGACCGGCTTTGACCTGCTGGTCCCCCGCGTGATCCCCGAAGGGGCCGGCGGGGGAAGGGTCGCCATGGATCTTTTCCTTACGCCTTCTTTTGAGGGGCGATACAACGGCGCCTGTACTTTTTACTTTTCCGCTCCCGGCAGGGAAACGCCGGTGCATTTCATGTACATTATGGACAGCCAGGGGCTCCGGCTTGAATGGACCCCCGATTACTGTATCGAGGACGCTACTGTTACGCGGCGTGACAGTTCTCCGGTGATACTGTACTTTTTCAGGGATGAATTCGGCATCCCGCCCGTTCCCTAAGCTATGGCATTTGTCCGCTTCTCCCGCATTTCTCTTGCCTTTGGCGACCGGGACATTCTGAAAGAGGTAAGCCTGCACCTTGCCGGGGGATCACGCGCTTGCCTGACCGGGGCCAACGGTTCGGGTAAGTCCACGTTGATGAAAGTCATCGCCGGGGCGCTGGCCGCGGACTCCGGAGACCGGGCTGTTCAGAAGGGGACGCGCGTTTCGTACCTTCCCCAATCGGGAATTGTCCACAGGGGAAGAAGCCTGCGGGATGAGGCCGAAACCGCTTTTGCCCCAATCAGGGAGCTGCTGGCCCGCTCCGAGGCAATCGGCAAAACGCTGGAACAGGCTAAAAGCGACGAGGGCCCGGTGGCGGCCCTGCTTGAGGAACACCACCGTCTGCAGGAACAGGTTGAGCAGTCCGGTTACTACCGCCGCGAGGCGGAGATCTCCATGGCGCTCGGCGGCCTTGGTTTTGCGCCTGACGACATTGACCGCGACGCCGGTGAGTTTTCAGGCGGCTGGCAGATGCGGATTGCTCTGGCAAAGGCCCTCCTGGAACAGCCGGACATTCTCCTCCTTGACGAACCGACCAACTACCTTGATATTGAAGCCCGCACCTGGCTTGAAAACCGGCTGTGCAATTTCCCCGGCGGCTGCCTGCTGGTCTCGCACGACCGCTATTTTCTCGACATTACCGTCAACGAGGTGTACGAGCTTTTTCAGGGAAACCTGAAGCGCTATGCCGGCAACTACAGCGCCTACGAAAAGGTGCGGAAACTTGAGCTTGCCGGTTTAATGAAGCGTTATGAAGAACAGCGGGAAGAGATAGCGAAGACCGAAGCGCTGATCCGCCGTTTCCGTTACAAAGCGAGCAAGGCGGCCTTTGCCCAGGAGCTGATTAAGCGGCTGGAGAAAATCGAGCGGATTGAAATTCCCGAAAGTCTGAAGAAGATCAACATTACCCTTCCGCCGCCGCCCCGCTGCGGTCGGGTCGTCCTTACCCTTGAGGGAATTGGCAAAAACTACGGCGAGCGCCGGGTGCTTTCCGGCCTTGACATGCTCATTGAAGCCGGCGAGCGCCTCCTGGTGGCGGGCCGCAACGGCGCGGGCAAGAGTACGCTGCTCCGCGTCATCGCCGGCGCGGACCGCGATTACGAAGGAACGGTGAAGTACGGCGCGGGCGTCAGCGCGGGCTATTTTTCACAGGACGCCGCCGAAGCGATGACGGGTAACGAGCAGGTCATTGAGTTTCTTGAGGCCGAAGCGCCCGCCGCGCTGATCCCTAAACTGCGCGATATGCTGGGCGCTTTTCTCTTCCGGGGCGACGACGTGTACAAGCCCATCTCCGTCCTTTCAGGCGGCGAGAAAAACCGTCTTGCCCTGCTGCGCATGCTGCTCAAACCCATGAACCTGCTCATTTTGGACGAGCCTACCAATCACCTTGATATTTACTCAAAAGACATTCTCCTTGACGCTCTGCGCGCGTTTAAGGGCGCGATCATTTTTGTTTCCCATGACCGCGCTTTTATGGAGGCCCTTTCCACAAAGACTCTGGAACTGTCGCCTGCGGCGGAAATCTTCGCCCCGGCAGCGGCGCGGCTTTTTTTCGGCAATTACGCCTATTATTCGGATCGGCTGGAAAGAGAGGCGGCAGAGGAGGCGGCGCATCCGGCAGGGGCGGCGCCTGTGAACGGCCGTAATGCCATTACGCGCAATTCAGCCGCCGAAACGCGGGAACTGGACAAGCAGAGGCAGGCCCTCATCCGGCGGCTCCGGCGGCAGGAGGAGGAAACGCTCAAAGCCCTGGAGAATCTTGAAAGCGAAAAGACCCTCCTGGAAACGGAACTTGCGCGGCCGGAGGTATACTCCAGCGGAGACAAAGTCAAAACGATAAAATGCAAACTTGATGAGTGTACCGCCGCCATAGAGCGCAAAACCGGCGAATGGGAAAAGCTGACGGCGGAACTGAAAGCGGCGCAGCGCTCCCTAAGTGATGCCTGAAAAAACCGGCCGAAAAAGCGGCTGAAAAAGCGCCACAGAAAAAGCGGTATCCTCCTCTTGCCAATTCCGGCAACATGCTTTAGAATTGAGGCTGTTCCAAAACTGCAGTGCTGGAACAGCCTCAATTACCAAAGCGTCATAAGGAGGCGGCCTGTGAACACATATAAAAAAATAGTCAACTGTATCTGTACTGTTTTTGAGATAATCGCCGCCCTCAGTCTGGGCGCCATGCTGGTGGTGGTGACGATACAGGTTGTGCTGCGTTATTTCTTCAATAACGCTCCGGGCTGGTCGGAAGAACTGGCCCGCCAGTTTATGATCCTGTTCTGCTTTATCGCCATGGCCCTTGGGGTAAGGGATAAAATTCACATTGCCCTTACTATCATTGTTGACCGGCTGTTTAAGAAGTTTACCCTGCCCCTGGAAATAACGGGGAAGATACTCGTGCTTGTCATGGGAATTATGATGAGCATCAATATGGGGCCTTATTTTACCAAGCTGAGGTATAACCGCCTTCCGGGAACCGGAATACCGGTGGGCTATGAGTATTTTTTCCCCACTGCCGTGGGAGTTCTCATAGCTCTTATAGCAGTTTATCAGATATATGATCATTTTCGCTACGGCACAGACGAGGCCCAGAGAAAACAGGACGATTTCACCAGGAAGGACGCCACGCTATGACCGTAGATCCGCTAGCGATAGCTTTATTAATCGGGCTTTTCGCGGTTCTCATTATCATCAAGTTCCCCATAGCCTTCGCGCTTGCCTTTTCGGCGTTTGCCACCGCCGCGTACAAGGGAATTTCCCTGGGGGCCATTACCCAAAAGATGGTCAGCGGCGTGGATTCCTTCTCCCTGCTGGCGATTCCCTTTTTCATCCTTGCCGGGGAAATCATGAGCGCCGGGGGCATTTCCGACCGGATTGTGAAACTGGCGGATGTCTTTGTAGGCCGTATGCGGGGCGGCCTTGCCATGGTCAATATCCTTGACAGCATGTTCTTCGGGGGCATTTCAGGCTCCGCTGTGGCCGACACCTCTTCGCTGGGCGCCATCGTCATCCCCATGATGAAAAAACAGGGGTATGACGCGGATTACTCGGTATGCGTTACCATCGCCAGCGCCTGCCAGGGGGTATTGATCCCGCCAAGCCATAACATGATTATCTACGCCGCCGCCATAGGCGGCCTTTCGGTGGGCAAGCTTTTTATGGCGGGGCTTATACCGGGGCTTCTCCTGGGCATTGCCCTGGGGATAACCACCTACGTCATAGCGGTAAAGCGGAACTATCCCAAAGGGGGGAAATATACCTTCAGGGAAGCGGTAAAGATTATCATCGACAGCGGCCTGGGCATGTTCACCGCCGTGTTGATCATTGGGGGCGTATTTACCGGTATCGTTACCGCCAACGAGTCCGCGGTGCTGGCCTGTATCTGGGGCCTTATCGTGGCCCTGGTTTTCTACCGGGAAATCACCGTAAAGGATATTTGGCCCATTCTCAAGCGCACCCTTCGTACCCTGGCCATGGTGATGACCTTGATTGCGGCGTCTTCGGCCTTCGGCTATATGATGACGGTTCTCCGTATCCCGACCCTTATTACCCAGGGCCTTCTTGGTATAAGCCACAACCGGATAGTGTTGTTGCTGCTCATCAATTTTGCCCTCCTGGTTTTGGGCTGTGTGATGGATATGGCGCCCCTTATCCTTATCGCCGCCCCCATACTGGTTCCGGTGGTAACTTCCCCGGCTATCGGCATGGACCCGGTGCAATTCGGTATTGTCATGATGCTGAACCTTTCCGTAGGGCTTTTGACCCCGCCCGTGGGAACGGTATTGTTCGTGGGCAGTTCCATCGGAGGCATTAAAATCGAGGAAACCGCGAAGGCTATGGTCCCGTTCTATATAACCATGATCGTGGT
>JAISYA010000029.1 GCA_031270205.1 Treponema sp. | reverse complement strand
AAATTGCAGACTTTTGGCCTGATAATACCCTCCTCGTACAAGCGGCTTGGGGTTTAATACCAAATTTCCGCAGACATTGCGTTATGTGGACCGCGGGGTATTAAACCAGACTTTCGAATGAGCCTCCGCGGAGCAGAGCTCCGCGGTATCTTAAACGTTGCGTTAGTTCGATCGGAGGCTCGTTCGATAGGAAGTTTTTTATACCGTCTGGTTTAATACCGAATCATTGTAAGCGTTGCGGCATTTGAGCCGCGGCAAGCCGCAGGGTATTAAACCAGACTTTCGAATAAGGGTTGCACGGCGCGCCCATAAATGTTTTAATTTGGATTTTGGAGATTCTTTTGAATCCCCTGATTAAACGTGTTGAAATAAAACTATACCAAATTTCAACACACGGAGGAAAAGATGAAAAAAATACCTGTGGTTCTGGGCATGGCCCTGGTCCTGGTCATGCTGAACGGCTGCGGAAAAAAGTCCGATCAGCTCTTTATCTACAATTGGACCTACTACACCCCGGATACGGTGATAGAAAAATTCGAGGAGGAATACAATGTCACCGTGATCTACGACGAGTTCGCCTCCAACGAGGACATGTACGCCAAAATAAAGGCCGGGGGCAGCGGTTACGACATTGTTTTTCCCTCAGGGGATTACGTGTCGATCATGATCGCGCAGAACATGCTGGAAAAAATCGACAAATCAAAACTTTCCAATCTGAAAAACATCGACCCGGTGGTGCTCCAAAAGGCAACGTATGATCCCGGCATGGAATATTCGGTTCCTTACTACTTCGGCGCCGCGGGCATTACCGTCAACAAGGGCAAGGTTCCCGATTTTGAGCGGAGCTGGTCTATCTTCGGCAGGGAGGACCTCCGCAACCGTATGACCATGTTGGACGATATGCGGGAAGTGATGGGCGACGCCCTGGTTCACCTCGGCTACTCGGTGAACAGCAAAGATCCCGCCCAAATAGAGGAAGTGAAAAATCTTATCAACAATTCCTGGAAGCCGAACCTCACCAAGTTTGACGCCGAGGCATTCGGTAAAGGCTACGCCAACGGCGACTTCTGGGTAGTGCAGGGCTACGCCGAAGTGGTCTTTGAGGAAATCGCCGACAATGCCCAGCTTATGGCGGACACGGTTTTCTTCATCCCCCCCGAAGGCGGTCCGGCCTATATCGACAGCATGTGTATTCTAAAGGGTTCCAAAAACACCGACCTGGCCCACAAGTTCATCGATTTTATCCACCGGCCGGAAATCTACGCCGAATTTGTGGACGCGTTCGGCTTCCCCGCCACCGCGAACATCCCCGCCAGAGAATACAAAACCGGCGATTCCTGGTATACCGCCGAGGAACTGGCCGGTACCGAGCTGAAAGACGATCTCGGAGAGGCCCTGGACCTCTACAATGACGCGTGGTTTAACTCAATCCGGGTTGGGGACTGAGTCTGGGGCAGGCCTTCCGCCTGACGTTCCGTTGATATTCCGGCCCGCCATAAAGCGGCGCGGCGGGCCGGAATGCAGGCGTGACGCTTCCCCCATACGCATACAGAGGCTCACCTGCGCCGGCCCTTCGACAGGCTTTCGCTTAGCGTTTTCTGAACAACAGCAGTATGCTGTGCCAGAGGCGCTTGAAGATGTTTCCCTTTTCGCCGGCCTCCGCGGTAAGCAGCGCTGCGCGGTAGAGTTCGCCCTGCCCGTCGGAGATGATCAGATGCCCCACGGGGAAGCCGCCGGGAAGGGGGGCGATAAGGGGATCGATTATCTCGGTGGAAAGCCGGAGGGAGGCGGCGCGGTCCGCCGGGGCGGTAAAGTCCACGGCCCCGGCGGGCTTGAGCTCCACATAATCGGCCTTTCCCTTCCACAGGCGGGCAGGCTCAATGGGGGGGATGAGGGGGCGGACGGTTTTGAAACGGGAGAAAGCCCAGGAGAGGAGTCGCGCCCCGTCTTCGTCCCGCACGCGGTCGCCGCCGGGCCGGGCGGGCGCGCCGAGAATGACGGCGATAAAGCGGGTCCCCTCCCTTTCCGCGGTAAGGGCGATATTATAGCCCGCCTCGTCGATGTAGCCGGTCTTGAGGCCGTCGACGCCGGGAAAGGTTTTTAACAGGGCGTTGCGGTTGGGCTGCACAAAGGTATGGGGATTGTCCCGAAACGCTTCCGCCACATTGGCGGCCCTGGGATAGGCGAATTCGGGTACCGAGTGATACTCGGCGAGGCTTTCAGGGTGCAGGCGCAGGTACTCGCGACAGAAGGCGGCGAATTCCGCTGCGGTAGTCGCGTTCTCTTCGGAAATACCCGAAGGCTCCACAAAACGCGTCTTTCGCAGCCCCATGCGCCGGGCTTCCAGCGTCATCATGGCGGCGAAATCCCCCACCGTCGGGGCAAGGCGCAGTGCCGCCGCCACAGCCGCGTCGTTGCCGGAGGAAACCGCCATTCCCAGCATAATCTCCCGCAGGGTCACGAGCTGCCCCGGCGCGAGGAACATCAGGCTTGAGCGGGGGGGCTGGCTCTGGGCCCAGCTTTCCCTCCCAATCGGTACCATTTCGTCCAGCGAGGCCCTGCCTGCCGCAACTTCGTTCATCACCAGGTGCATGGTCATCAGCTTGGTAAGGGAAGCGGGGGAAATGACGTCGTCGGGATTTTTCACATACAGCGCCGTTCCGGTTTCGGCGTCAATGAGCGCCGCCGCCTGTGAAGCGATTTCAGGCGCCGTTGCCGTATAGGGGGCAAGCAACGCGGGGGGATTATAGCCGGCAATCTGCGCGAAAAGGGAACATACGCTGTTCCCCACGAGCCACAGGAAGCACAGAAACTTAAACTTCGACATCTTTTATCCGCACGGCCGCATTGCGGCAATCATTCAAAAATCAGCCTGACCCACAAAGCGGGGATAGGGAATTACATCGCGGATATTCGCCATGCCGGTAATGTACTGGATCAGCCGTTCAAAGCCCATACCGAAACCGGAATGGGGGACCGTGCCGTAACGGCGAAGGTCAAGATACCAGGAATAGTCCTCGGCCCGCATCCCCAATTCCGTCATACGGGAAACGAGCTTTTCCAGGTTGTCTTCCCGCTGGGAACCGCCGATAATTTCGCCCAGGCGGGGAACGAGCACGTCCATGGCCCGCACGGTTTTGCCGTCGTCATTGAGCTTCATGTAAAAGGCCTTTATTTCTTTGGGATAGCCGGTAACGATTACCGGGCCGCCGGCGACTTTTTCGGTGAGGTATTTTTCGTGTTCGCTTTGGAGGTCGCAGCCCCAATAGGGCTTGAATTCAAAAACGCCGCTGTCGGCCGTGACCGCTTTTTCCAGTTCCGCTATCGCGTCGGTATAGCTGATATGGGAGAACCGCGAATCGGCCACCCGCCGCAGCTTGTCGATAATCCCCTTTTCAATGCGGGAATCAAAAAAATCAATATCTTCCGCGCAGTCTTTCAGGGCCGCGGTAAAGAGAAATTGCAGAAAATCCTCGGCCAGGGCCATGTTGTCGTCAAGATCGGCAAAGGCAAGCTCTGGCTCAATCATCCAGAACTCCGCAAGGTGCCGGGTGGTATTCGAGTTCTCCGCCCTGAACGTGGGGCCGAAGGTATAGACGCGGGAAAGGGCGGCGGCGTAAGTCTCCGCCTCCAGCTGTCCCGAAACGGTCAGGAAGGTCTTTTTGCCGAAAAAGTCCCGGCTGTAGTCAACGGATTGCGCGGTGGTTTTCGCCAGGGCATCCAAATCGAGGGTGGTTACCTGAAACATCGCGCCCGCGCCCTCCGCGTCCCCCGCGGTGATAATCGGCGTGTGGATGTACTGAAAACACCGCTCCTGAAAGTACTGGTGCACGGCGAAGGACATGCGGTTCCGTACCCTGGCCACGGCGGCCAGGGTGTTGGTACGGGGCCGCAAATGGGCGATTTCCCGCAGAAATTCCAGGGAATGTCGTTTTTTCTGCAAAGGATAGGCGGGTATGCCGGGGATGTTTTCCGCCGGCGCCTCCCCGATGACCCTAAGAGCGTCGGCGGCCACCTCCACGGCCTGGCCCTGCGCGGGGGAGGCTTCGAGGCGGCCCCGTATTTCAACCGACGCGCCGGTGCCGAGCGCGGCCAGCGCTCCGGCGTTCACCGCACCCTGCTCAAAGGTACATTGAATCCCGGCAAAGCAGGAGCCGTCGTTCACTTCGATAAAAGTAAGATTTTTCATCTCCCTTTTGGTTCTGACCCAGCCCCTGATCGTCACTTCCTGGGAGTGGGGCTGGGCGGCAAGCATGTCCTTAATCAATTCAGGCAGCATGGGGATAGTATACAGGAATATCGTGCAAAAGGCAATGAGCCGTGAGCGGGGTTCCTCTTGTTGGGACTTGTACACCGGGCTTGCCAGGCCCGTCAAGCCATTTGTTCGGTAGATCCACTAAGTCCTGCTCCCGGCAGGCGTTTTACCGGGAACGGTGACCGGCGCCGCGGCGGGGATTTAAGAAGTCAGGGGCGGGGCAAATTCCAGTTAAAAAACCGCCAGTAAGGTTCGGCGGCTCTCTTTTTAAAGTCGGCGATACTTTCTTCGTTCCAGTCATAAAAGCCCCTTCCAGTTTTCATCCCCAGGTCGCCGGCTTTCACCTTGTTGACTATCAAATCCGGCGCCTTTTTTGACGCTCCTAAATAAGGATACAGATAATCCTGCAAGTTCTGTAGCTGATCCAAAGAATACCCATCGTGGTGTTCAAAGATGCCGATGGAATTGTAACGGGGTATAAAGCTGTAGGCCATGGTCCGCTCTATTTCTTTTGGATCCGCCAATCCCTGTTCTACCATGTAGATCGCTTCCCTAAGCAGCGCGTGATGCAGGCGGTTGGCAATAAAACCCGGCGCGCTTTTCTTCATGAGGCAGACCATCCGGCCGCAGGACACAAAAAACTCCCGGGTCAACTCCACCGCCTGCGGTTCGGTGTCGCTGGTCTTCACTATTTCCAGAAAAGGCACCAGATGGGGAGGGTTGAACGGATGCGCTACCAATACCTTTCCGGGCCATCTTTTTACGCCCTTCTGTAAATCTTCCGGCATAATGACCGAAGTGGATGAGGCAAGGACCCGGAGTTTATCACAGATCACTTCCAGCTTTTTATACACCCGGAATTTTTCTTCAAGGTTTTCAAAAATACACTCAATGACCAAATCGGCATCCGCAAGAATCGCGTAATCCGTTGAATAGGATACGAGTTTACGGCATATCGCCCGCTGGCTGCCGGTTATAAGATTTCTTTTTTCCAGATCATCATATATTGTGTCATAGGCATTGTAGAAATCCGCATCAGAGCGGATATCCACCACTGAAGTCTTATATCCGTTACCGGTAAAAAGGGCCGACAGGCTTGATCCAATGGCGCCCATGCCAATAACGCCGATTCTCAAATCCAAAGGTTTCATCATTTATTCCTCGCCGCTTCAGCGGCAGGCTGTCAGCCTTCTTCTTCCCAGAAGCGCTCGGTAATAATTTTATCTTCGGTGTAAAAGTTGATCACCGCCTTGCCCTGCGCCTTTATATCCGCCAGTTGGGAATTCTTCATGCCGCCAAAAGGCAGATAGGCCACCGGCGCGGGAATACCCACATTGACGCCAAGCATACCGGCATTGGTTTCTATCTTGAACTTTCGTACATAGAAACCGTTCTGCGTATATATCGAAGCCCCGTTACCGTACTCATGATCGTTTATAATTTTGATAGCCTCGTCCAGATTGGTTACCTTCATAATGCAGACCACCGGTCCAAAAATTTCAGTGCGGTGAATTTGCATGCCTGGCTTTACATCGGCAAAAACCGTACAACCCACAAAGTGCCCTTTCTCATAGCCGGGAACCGCGAGGCCCCTGCCGTCCAGAAGGAGCCTTGCCCCTTCCTGTACACCCGTCTCGATCATGTCCAGTATGAACCGCTTTGCTTTGGCTGAAATTACCGGCCCCATGACCATCTCCTCATCGGCCACTTTGGGATCCAGGGGATTGGTAACAATAACTTTTCGGGAGGCTTTGACGAACTCATCACAAATGGTCCGGTAGGTATCGTCCCCTACGCACACAATGACCGAAGCGGCCATGCAGCGCTGGCCTGCGCAGCCATAGCAGGAAGTGATCAGGTTACGGATGGTGTTACTTAAGCGCGCGTCGGGCATGACGATGAGGTGGTTTTTGGCGCCACCCATGGCCTGGAAACGCTTGCCGTTAGCGGCGCATTTTTTTGCCACTTCGTAACAGGTCTTTGTTGAACCGACCAGGGAAACTCCCCGAATCAGGGGATGTTCCATAAAGGCGTCGGCTATTGCCCTGTCCCCGTTCAAAAGCGTAAACACTCCGGGAGGCAGTCCCGCCTTGTCAATATATTCGGTGATAAGATTCATGGTACAGGGAACCTGCCTGGAGGCTTTGACTATGAAGGTATTTCCGGATGCGATGGCGTAAGGCAGGAACCAGAACGGCACCATCGCCGGAAAATTGAAGGGGGCGATCATGCCGAAAACCCCCAGGGGCAGCCGGATAATTTCCCCGTCCATGTCAAAAGAACAGCCTATAAGTTTGTTCCCCTGCTGGAGCACGGGCATACCGCAGGCAACTTCAATATTTTCAAAAATACGCTTCATTTCCGCCCTGGCGTCGGGAAGGGACTTGCCCATTTCTTCCACCAGCGTCCGGCTGATTTTTTCTTCATTTTCCTGCAAGAGCGAAAGCAGCTTAAAGAGCGGGGCAACCCGCCGGGCCACCGGCACATTCTTCCAGGAAAGATACGCGGCGTGGGCGGTTTCAATGGCATGGTCCGCCTCTGCCCGGCTTGTTAACGGCGACCGGGCGATGATCTCGCCGGTGGAGGGATTTTCCACGTCTATATAGGAATCCCCTTCGATATCAGCCCATTTGCCGTTGATATAATTCTTAAGCGTTTTCATTTCTCTCTCCTTGTTAAAAATGGTTTCATTCGCCTTTTACATCGGGATCAACGATCATGATGTTTCTGATAAGACCCAGGAGTTCCATATAACCGCTGATAAACGAAAGCAGCGTCCGCCTGGTAGCGCCGAAAAATTCAAATTCCTCAGGCCGCATTCCCTTCTCGTCGTAGGCCTTGCGGAAATCGGGGAATTTCTTTTCCAGTTCGGCGATGATCGCGGGATCTACCGGATCATCAATACGGGGTTTCACCTCCACATCGGAAGCATTAAATTTTTTCTGCCACTCATAGGGAATTGTCATAGACATATCACCGCCTATAAATTCAGACCAGTGGAAGTGGTTGCGATACGCGGCGTTAAGGAGCCTTGTACGGTAACCCCGCTCTTTGAAAATACGGTAAGCTTTCTTCGCCGCCGCGACGCCGGCCCATTCAATATAACCGGGATTGGTAATGATCCCCTTCTTGCCCGCGATCACCTTCAGCCAGTCATCCAGCCGGCCGACCATCACCGTACAAACCGGGCTCATGGTGGAAGTCTCTTTTCCCGCTTTCTCGCGCCGCTCCATGCCCCTTTCTACGGCCTCCGCCACCGCGACGCTCTGGGCCACGGTAAAAGATACGGTCGCGTTGACGCTTAAGCCCTGAAAGGAAAGCTCCTCAATAGCATCCACGCCCGCCCTGGTAACCGGCACCTTGATATTATTATTGGGATACAGGGAATTGAAATGGAGCGCCTGTTCCACCATCGCCCCGGTGTCTCTATAATGCTGCCCGTTAACCTGTATGGAAAGCCTGCCGTTGCGCCCGTTGTTTTTGTCATAAATCGGTTTGAGCATTTTGGAAGCGTTCACGGTGATTTCTTCCATTATTTTCCACGCGACTGTTTCCTCAGACGCGGCGGGAT